>CALJSD010000189.1 GCA_937976325.1 uncultured Carnobacterium sp. | reverse complement strand
GTAAACACCGTGTGCGTAGAAGTTATGCACGAATCAGTGAAGTATTAGAATTACCTAATCTGATTGAAATCCAAACAGATTCTTACCAATGGTTCCTAGATGAAGGTATCCGCGAAATGTTCAAGGATATTTCTCCAATCGAAGACCACACTGGTAACTTGTCATTGGAATTCTTAGATTACGAATTACATGCTCCAAAATATAACATACAAGAAGCTAGAAACCACGACGCAAATTACGCGGCTCCAATTTACGTGAAAATGCGTTTAGTGAACAAAGAAACTGGCGAAGTGAAAGACCAAGAAGTATTCTTCGGTGACTTCCCATTAATGACTGAAATGGGTACATTTATCATTAATGGTGCAGAACGTGTAATTGTATCTCAATTAGTTCGTTCTCCTGGTGCTTATTTCCATGACAGACCTGACAAAAACGGTAAACAATTATATGGTTCAACATTAATTCCAAACCGTGGTGCATGGTTAGAGTACGAAACAGACTCAAAAGACATTTCTTATGTACGTATCGACCGTACTCGTAAAATCCCATTAACGGTATTAGTTCGTGCGTTAGGTTTCGGTTCAGATGACCTTATCCAAGAAATCTTCGGGGATAGCGAAACATTACGTTTAACATTAGATAAAGATGTTCATAAACGTATGGATGAATCTCGTACAGAAGAAGCATTAAAAGATATTTATGACCGTCTACGTCCTGGTGAACCAAAAACAGCTGAAAGTTCACGTAACTTATTAACAGCTCGTTTCTTCGACCCACGCCGCTATGATTTAGCAGCAGTTGGACGCTACAAAGTCAACAAAAAATTAAATCTTAAAACTCGTTTATTACACCAAACAATCGCTGAGAACTTAGTAGATCCTGAAACAGGCGAAATCGTTGTTGAAAAAGGAACTGTTCTTGAACGCGACGTAATGGAAAAAGTAGTAGAAGTACTTGAAAAAGGTGCAAACTTATTTACTTTACATCCATCAGAAGACGGTGTAATCAAAGACCCTGTAACAATTCAAACAGTAGAAGTTTACTCACCAGTTGATCCAGAACGCGTGATTAAAGTGATCGGTAACGGAAACGTGCCAGAAGACGTGAAACACGTAACTGCAAGCGACATTATCGCAACAATCAGCTACTTCTTAAACCTTTACGAAGGAATCGGAACAACAGACGACATCGACCACTTAGGTAACCGTCGTATCCGTTCAGTAGGGGAATTATTACAAAACCAATTCCGTATCGGTTTATCTCGTATGGAACGTGTGGTTCGCGAACGTATGTCTATTCAAGACACTGCAACAGTGACACCACAACAATTAGTAAATATTCGTCCAGTCGTTGCGGCAATTAAAGAGTTCTTCGGATCTTCTCAATTATCACAATTCATGGACCAAACAAACCCATTAGGAGAGTTAACACACAAACGCCGTCTATCAGCGTTAGGACCTGGTGGTTTGACTCGTGACCGTGCCGGATATGAAGTTCGTGACGTTCACTATTCTCACTATGGCCGTATGTGTCCTATCGAAACTCCTGAAGGACCAAACATCGGGTTGATCAACAGCTTATCAACATATGCGAAGATCAACAAATATGGTTTCATCGAAACTCCATACCGTCGTGTAGACTGGAACACTCACAAAGTTACAGATAAGATCGACTACTTAACAGCCGACGAAGAAGATAGCTTCGTAGTAGCGCAAGCAAACTCTCCATTAAATGAAGATGGAAGCTTCGTGAACGATGTTGTTATGGCGCGTTACGTATCTGAAAACTTAGAAGTACCAGTAGACCGCGTGGACTACATGGACGTTTCTCCAAAACAAGTAGTTGCAGTTGCGACAGCATGTATCCCATTCTTAGAAAACGACGACTCAAACCGTGCGTTAATGGGTGCGAACATGCAACGTCAAGCTGTTCCATTGTTAAATCCAAAAGCACCATTCATCGGTACAGGTATGGAATACGTATCTGCGCATGACTCAGGGGTTGCCTTGTTATGTAAACGTGATGGTGTTGTCGAATTCGTTGATGCTAAAGAAGTACGTGTACGTACAGCTGATGGCTCATTAGATACTTACCAAATCACTAAGTTCCACGGATCAAACGCGGGTATGTGTTACAACCAACGTCCAATCGTGGCACAAGGGGATAAAGTAGTTAAAGGCGAAATCCTAGCAGACGGACCTTCTATGGAAAAAGGTGAATTAGCATTAGGACAAAACGTTCTAGTAGCGTTCATGACTTGGGAAGGTTACAACTACGAGGATGCGGTTATCATGAGTGAACGTCTAGTGAAAGACGATGTGTATACATCAATCCACATCGACGACTACGATTCAGAAGCTCGTGATACAAAACTTGGACCTGAAGAAATTACTCGTGAAATTCCAAACGTTGGGGAAGACGCATTGAAGAACCTTGACGCTGACGGAATTATCCGTATCGGTGCCGAAGTTAAAGATGGCGACATCTTAGTCGGTAAAGTAACTCCTAAAGGGTTAACAGAACAATCACCAGAAGAACGTTTATTACACGCAATCTTCGGTGAAAAAGCTCGTGAAGTTCGTGACACGTCTCTACGTGTACCTCACGGCGGTGGCGGTATTGTCCGCGATGTACGTGTGTTCACACGTGCAGCAGGTGATGAATTAGCACCTGGCGTAAACAAATTAGTTCGTGTATATATTGTACAAAAACGTAAAATCAATGAAGGGGATAAGATGGCCGGACGTCACGGTAATAAAGGGGTTGTTTCCCGTATTATGCCGGAAGAAGATATGCCATTCTTACCAGATGGAACACCAGTTGACATCATGTTAAACCCATTAGGGGTACCATCACGTATGAACATTGGACAAGTATTAGAGTTACACTTAGGGATGGCAGCTCGTGAATTAGGTATTTACGTCGCAACACCAGTATTTGATGGTGCTCAAGATGAAGATGTTTGGGGAACAGTTGCAGAAGCAGGTATGGCTCGTGATGCGAAAACAATTTTATACGATGGACGTACAGGGGAACCATTCGATAACCGTGTATCAGTAGGGGTAATGTACATGATTAAACTTGCCCACATGGTTGATGACAAACTTCATGCTCGTTCAATTGGACCATACTCATTAGTAACTCAACAACCTCTTGGAGGAAAAGCTCAATTTGGTGGACAACGTTTCGGAGAAATGGAGGTATGGGCGCTAGAAGCATATGGTGCTGCATACACATTACAAGAAATCTTGACATACAAATCAGATGACGTTGTTGGTCGTGTGAAAACTTACGAATCAATCGTGAAAGGTCAACAAATTTCTAAACCAGGTGTACCTGAATCATTCCGCGTATTAGTAAAAGAATTACAAGCATTAGGTCTTGATATGAAAGTACTAGATGAAAATGATGAAGAAATTAAGTTAGAAGACATGGATGATGACGCTCGTATGAATTTCAATGATGTTGAAAAAATGAGTGAAAAGAAACGTATTTTAAATGAATATTCTGACCGTATTGCTGAACTTTCTTCAGATAAAGTAGAAGTTGAAGAAACAACAGTAGAAGAAATTGAAGAAATTCAAGAATCAGAAGATACAGATGTAACTTTAGACTAAGAATAACTATTGGAATCGTAGGGCAATTCCAAAGAAGAGGGAGGTTGGCCCCTTGATAGATGTAAATAATTTTGAAAGTATGCAAATTGGTTTAGCGTCTCCTGATAAGATTCGTGAATGGTCATATGGTGAAGTAACCAAACCAGAAACAATCAACTATCGTACTTTGAAACCAGAACGTGATGGTCTATATTGTGAAAAGATTTTTGGACCAACTAAAGATTTAGAATGTTCATGTGGTAAATTAAAGAAAATTAACAATAAAGGAAAAGTGTGTGATCGCTGTGGCGTTGAAGTAACTCGCTCAAAAGTTCGTCGTGAACGTATGGGACATATCGAATTAGCAGCTCCAGTATCACATGTTTGGTACTTTAAAGGAATTCCTAGCCGTATGGGACTTGTGTTAGACATGAGTCCTCGTGCGTTGGAAGAAATTATTTATTTTGCAAGCTATGTTGTTATCGATGCTGGTGACACAACATTGATGAAAAAACAATTATTAAGTGAACGTGAATACCGTGAAAAACGTATGGAATTCGGAACTCGTTTCCACGCAGCAATGGGTGCTGAAGCTGTTCAAGAATTATTAAACAATGTTGACTTAGAAGCAGAAATCGCAGAATTAAAAGAAGAGCTAAAAACAGCTCAAGGACAAAAACGTACTCGTGCCATTCGTCGTTTAGATATTTTAGATGCTTTCCGTGAATCAGGAAATAAACCTGGTTGGATGGTAATGGATGTTATTCCAGTTATCCCACCAGATTTACGTCCAATGGTTCAATTAGAAGGTGGACGTTTTGCAACAAGTGACTTGAACGATTTATACCGTCGTGTGATTAACCGTAATAACCGTCTAAAACGTTTATTAGAATTAAACGCACCTCGTATCATCGTTCAAAACGAAAAACGTATGTTACAAGAAGCAGTGGATGCTTTAATCGATAATGGTCGTCGTGGCCGTCCAGTTACTGGACCAGGTAACCGTCCATTGAAATCATTAAGCCACATGCTTAAAGGGAAACAAGGTCGTTTCCGTCAAAACCTACTTGGTAAACGTGTAGACTACTCTGGACGTTCTGTAATCGTAGTAGGACCAAACTTGAAGATGTACCAATGTGGTCTTCCTAAAGAAATGGCGATTGAATTATTCAAACCTTTCGTAATGAAAGAATTAGTTGAACGTGAAATCGCTGGAAACATTAAGAGCGCTAAACGTAAAATTGAACGTTTAGATGACGATATTTGGGGAATCCTTGAAGAAGTAATTCGTGAACACCCAGTTCTATTGAACCGTGCACCTACACTTCACAGACTAGGGATTCAAGCGTTCGAACCAACTCTAGTAGAAGGTCGTGCCATCCGTCTTCACCCATTAGTGTGTGAAGCCTACAATGCCGACTTCGACGGAGACCAAATGGCGGTTCACGTGCCACTATCTCAAGAAGCTCAAGCTGAAGCTCGCTTATTAATGTTAGCGGCTCAAAACATCCTAAACCCTAAAGATGGTAAACCAGTAGTTACACCATCTCAAGACATGGTTTTAGGGAACTATTACTTAACAATGGAACAAGAAGGCCGTGTTGGTGAAGGTATGTTCTTCAAAGACATGGACGAAGCAATCTTGGCTTACAACAATGGATACGTTCATTTACACAGCCGTATTGCGATTCCTGCAAGCTCACTTCCACATAAACCATTTACAGAGTGGCAAAAAGAGAGAATGATGGTCACAACAGTTGGTAAATTATTATTCAACGAAATCATGCCAAACGAATTCCCTTACTTAAATGAGCCAACAATGGAAAACTTAGAAGTGGCTACACCAGATAAATACTTCTTAGAACCAGGAGCAAACATTAAAGAAGAAATCGCTAAACGCGAAATCGTTTCTCCATTCAAGAAGAAAAACTTAGGTCAAATCATCGCCGAAGTGTTCAAACGATTCCATATCACTGAAACTTCAATGATGTTAGACCGTATGAAAGACTTAGGATATAAATTCTCAACTCGTGCTGGTTTAACAGTAGGGATTGCAGATATTTCAGTTGCGGATAACAAGAAAGAAATTCTTGAAGAAGCACATAAACAAGTCGACAACATCTCTAAATTATTCCGTCGTGGTTTAATTACAGATGATGAACGTTATGAACGTGTTATCGAAACATGGAACAAAGCGAAAGATGATATCCAAAAAGCGTTAATCCGCACATTAGGTTCTCGTAACCCAATCTTCATGATGAGTGATTCTGGAGCCCGTGGTAACATCTCTAACTTTACTCAGCTTGCTGGTATGCGTGGTCTTATGGCCGCTCCTAACGGTAAGATCATGGAATTACCGGTAACATCAAACTTCCGTGAAGGGTTAACCGTTATGGAAATGTTCTTGTCTACTCACGGTGCTCGTAAAGGGATGACCGATACGGCCTTGAAGACAGCCGACTCAGGTTACTTAACTCGTCGTTTAGTAGACGTTGCGCAAGATGTGATCATTCGTGAAACAGACTGCGGAAGCGATCGTGGTTTAACAATTACTGCGATTAAAGAAGGAAATGAAGTCATTGAAACACTTGAAGAACGTATGTTAGGACGTTACGCACAACGTTCAGTGAAACATCCTGAAACAGGTGAAGTGTTAGTCGCACGCAATGAAATCATTACTGAAGATATTGCTCGTAAGATTGTTGAAGCTGGAATTGAAGAAATTACAATTCGTTCAGCCTTCACATGTGATACAAAACATGGTGTATGTAAATACTGTTACGGACGTAACTTAGCTACAGGTTCAGAAGTTGAAGTTGGGGAAGCAGTTGGTACAATTGCCGCTCAATCAATCGGGGAACCTGGTACACAGTTAACAATGCGTACGTTCCATACCGGTGGGGTTGCCGGAGACGATATTACTCAAGGTTTACCTCGTATCCAAGAAATCTTCGAAGCGCGTAATCCTAAAGGGGTTGCGACAATCAGTGAAGTAGCGGGTGAAGTAGTTTCTATCGAAGAAAATGCTGGAAGCCGTACTAAAGAAATTACAATTAAAGGCTCTACAGATACTCGTTCTTACACAGTTCCATTTACAGCTCGTCTAAAAGTGGAAGAAGGACAAATCATCGATCGTGGTGCTCCATTAACAGAAGGTTCTATCGATCCTAAAGAATTATTACGTGTTCGTGACGTATTATCAGTTGAAAACTACTTATTACGTGAAGTACAAAAAGTATACCGTATGCAAGGGGTAGAAATTGGAGATAAACACGTTGAGGTAATGGTTCGTCAAATGTTACGTAAAGTTCGCGTAATGGATCCAGGTTCAACAGAAATCCTTCCAGGAACATTACTTGATATTGCAGACTTTACAGAACGTAACCGCTCTGCAATCATGAACGGTGAAGTACCTGCGACAGCTCGTCCTGTATTATTAGGTATTACAAAAGCTTCATTAGAAACAAACAGCTTCTTGTCTGCTGCATCATTCCAAGAAACAACTCGTGTCTTAACAGATGCTTCTATCCGCGGCAAGAAAGACCACTTACTAGGATTGAAAGAAAATGTTATCATCGGTAAGATCATCCCTGCTGGTACAGGTATGGCTCGTTACCGCAATATGGAAACAAGTACTTCAGAACCAGTATTACCAGTGGAACAAACAGAAGTTGTTATTGTTGAATCAACACCTTCTGAAGAAGACACAAATGAATAATCTGTGACTTTCAGGCACCCTGTAGCGAAAGCTATGGGGTGTTTTTTCTTTGGAACTTCATAAAACATTCTCTGAGAATCAATGAGTCTAGGGTATAATAAGCCAAACTTAAGAATGGAGTGAAATTATGAACAAAACAACAAAACTCTTAGGTCTTGCAGCCGCAAGCTTATTAGCCGCTTGTTCTAACCAAGCAGCACCTGCAGAGACTACGCAAGCAACAACAGCTCAACCAACGACTGTGCAAGCGACAACTCAAGCACCAGCTACGACTGCTACAAACACAACTGTAGCGACAAACGCTTCTGAAGATGCAATGGGAAGCCAAAATGCAATGCAAAAAGAAATTGTAGATGCATTTAAGAAAGAATTCCCAGCTCTTGATATTACTGCATTAGAATACTCAAACGGAATGTTCTATGAAGTAGAAGCGATGAACGATACGAATGAATATACGTACCGTTACGATAAGTCAGCTAAGACTTTCATGAAGACAAATGAAACCACTTCAGATAAAGAAGAACATGATGAAGAAAAAATTGACTTAGCTACATTGAAACAAGTCGATGAGATGGCAGCTATCGCTCAAAAAGAATTTCCAACAGGAGTCCTTCGTGAGTGGAGCGTCTATAAAGATCACGGTGAAGTGATTTGGGAGTTTGAAATGCTTGTTAATGGACAACAAGTGAACGTTAAGATTTCAAACGACACAGGAAAAATTACTGAAATCGATCGCTAATTAAATATTGTTTATAAGATACTCCGTCAAGGATTGTTCATTCAATGCTTGAGGGGGTATTTTTATGCTTAAAATTACAAGAAAGAGCCCGAAAATAGATTAAGAAAAGTTTAAGAATTTTGAAAAGTTGAAAAAATTCAACACTAAAAAAACGAATTAATTCATTGAATAGTGGGAAAAATGAGTCACAAGTGGAATTAAATCATTTAAAAACATCAAATATATAATATTTTAAATAAAAACTAAAACCGCTATCAAATTTATGTAAAAGGTAGTATAATATAAATGAATAAAAGAAAGATTGGGGTAGTGTATATGAGTCAGGAATTGTACCAAAGTATACCGTTGCTATTTAAGCTCGTAAAAAAGCAAACAGAACTCAAAAATGCTGCCTTTGCTTTTCAGAATAAACGAGGAGCAGTGAAGTTTTTCTTTTTAATTGAACGTGATGAACAGCAAGATTTACGTTTATTATTCTTCAAAAACGAAGAAGAACTTGTTCGTTATCGACTCTCAGAACGACTGGTAACTATGTCGGATGAGGTGGTCGGAGAGGAACGGACCGAAGCGTTTTGGTTTAGAAAGGGCATCGAAATTCAATTTTCAAAACGTGCGGATTTTGATGAAGAGGAAATCGAATACTTGAAGCGAAATGGGTATCCTGTTAAAGGAGCCAGAGAATTGCCAATGATTTCGAGTTTCAATGAACCGTTTGATTTATTCGCAGACTTAAAGAAGTCAGAAGTTCAGTTTGTGCTACGTGTGAGTGATATTCTCTTGCAAGAGGGCAACTGGAAGGAACTTTTGAAGGCTGCTAGTATTCTCGACCAAGAAGACGCGGATTGCTATGCTGTTCTCGAATATAATCAAAAAACAAAGGCTGTAAAGTCGCTTGATATTACGCGTAAGGAAATCAGCTTCGATAAGATTGCTGAGTTGAAGCCGTTCTTCCAAGTGAAACCTGAACCCATTGCGGTCAGTGATTTCTCGCTTTTACGTGCAAAGAAGGCGATTCAAGGCATCTTATCAGAAAGTTTTGAAATCCAGTTGACATTGTCGCCGATTGCGGCCATGGGATTTTATAAGACAGGTGCGTTTATGTTGGCGATTGCCGATGAGCGTGAAATCATCTTCTTACAGGAAACAGATTTAGATACAAAAGCGATTCAGAATTATATTTTAGAACTCATTATGATGATGGAGGCTGTGCCGCTTCGCTTTATTACAAGTGGACCATTTGCCATGAGACTCTCGAATATGGTTGATCAGCTCTTAAAACGACTTGGAACGGATATTGTCATCTTGGATGAATTACCCACGATGAACCGTTACTCAAGCCTTGCGAAAATGGATCTTCTATTATCGCAAAATGATATTGATAATCTTCTCTTTTAAGTGAAACGTTGAGACCCGTGCCCTTAACGTTTCCGCTAGTGTAGGAATTGGAAGGGGGAGAAGCTAAATACTCTCACAGCTTCTCTGTCCATCCATCCTCGAATGTAAAACAAAAGAAAAAGAGGTCTATTCGAACGAATAGACCTCTTTTTTTACGGCTCTTTGTCAAATAGTGTTGATGAAGAATTTTAGGAAGGGATTAAGCAACTAATTGTTGCTTAATTCCTTTTTGTTTTGGGCCA
>CALJSD010000188.1 GCA_937976325.1 uncultured Carnobacterium sp. | reverse complement strand
CATAACGTTCACATGGTGTTCCATCAAACCAGTCTTTCCCTACGATGGTTGGGTTAACATGGTTGACATCGACTGCGATACGCTCGTCAAAGACGTACATTTTCCCATCCCAAAGCTCACCTTGAACTTCTGGGTCTTTACCGTAAGTTGCGATTCCTCCGTGCAATTGGCCGACATCTTTGTAGCCTTCACGCACCATCCAGCCTGAGAATTTCTCACAGCGAACGCCACCTGTACAGTAAACAACGACACGTTTGTCCATGAATTTCTCTTTGTTATCGCGAACCCATTGTGGTAATTCACGGAAGTTGCGAATGTCAGGACGAATCGCACCGCGGAAGTGACCTAAGTCGTACTCGTAGTCGTTACGAGTGTCTAGTACAACAGTGTTTTCGTCTAATAGAGCGTCTTTAAACTCTTGTGGAGAAAGATAAGCACCTGTTGTTTCAAGTGGGTTAATATCGTTATCGAAGTCGTTATCTTCTAAACCAAGGTGTACGATTTCTTTTTTGTAACGAACGAACATCTTCTTGAAGGCTTGTTCGCTTTCTTCGTCGATTTTAAACCATAAGTCTTCCATGCCAGGAAGAGAGTGAACATAGTCCATATATTTTTGAGTTGTTTCGTAATCACCAGATACAGTTCCGTTGATTCCTTCGTCAGCGACAAGGATACGTCCTTTTAATCCGATTGATTTGCAGAATGCTAAATGATCTGCCGCAAATTGTTCCGCATTTTCGATTGGAACATATTTATAGTAAAGTAAAACACGAATGTCTTTTGCCATATTGTAAATCTTTCATCCTTTTCTAATTTGTAGTGATTCTATTGTAACTTTATTGAGAATGATTATCAATGAATTCGATTGTGAAAAACTTCGAAAGGTATTGACATGAAGGCGTTTTGGAGTATAATATACAGTATAACGTTAAATTTATCAGATTGGAGGAGAAATCAATGAACAACTTAAACGTAAAACAAGTACATGATTTGAGAAACCTTCCAATTTTGGTGAATGAAGTATAGCGCATTTTTATAGATAAATTTAAGTGGGCCGTTACTTTTTCCATGCGTGGGGAAGGTGACGGCTTTTTTGATGGAGGAAAACGATGAACGATTTATTGAAAGTCATTATTAATTTTATAAAGAAACATCCGATGCGCTACCTTGTTAGTTTTATCTTGATGATTGCAAGTAGTATTGCGGCGGTGTACCCAGCTCGGATTATCGGACAAGTCGTCGATAAAATCGTGGCGAGTGAACTGGATGCCCAGTGGCTTTGGACACAGCTTGTGGTTTTAGTCGGGATTATTCTTGTGGCGTATATTACGGAGAGTATTTGGACATATTTTATTTTTATTGGGTATTATGAAGTTCAAAAAGAACTGCGAGTGAAGTTACTACGTAATAATTTACGGAAGAAAATTCCGTTTTACGCGCATTTTAGAACGGGCGATATTATTACGCGTAGCAGTGAAGACGTTGCAACGATTGGTGAAATGATGGGGTTCGGTATGTTTGCCTTGATGAACTCTACATTACTGGGGAGCGTATCACTTTATATGATGGTTACAACGATTTCGTTGCCACTGACCATTGCAGCGGTTTTACCACTGCCAATCCTTTCGTATCTTGTGTATAAATGGGGATTCGATTTAGAAGAAGAGTACAACAAGGCGCAAAATGCAGTTTCACAATTAAATAATGAAGTGCTGGAGATGATTGACGGTACTTATGTTATTCGTGCTTACGGGCAAGAAGATGCGATGATGGATGAATTTCGTGCGAAAACGAAAAAGGCCATGAAGCAAAATATTGTCGTGGCAGAAATTGAATCTCGTTTCATTCCACTGGCGCAATTATTTATGATGATCAGCTTTACCATTGCGCTTCTCTACGGTGGGTATCTAGTATCGACTGGGGCTATTCTAGTGGGGGATGTCATTGCCTTCCAAGTCTATATGGGGTCGATTATGTGGCCGATGTTTATGATTGGCGATATTATTACGAACTATAAACGCGGAAAAGTGGCGACGGATCGTATTAATGAAGTGTTGAAACATGACGATGAAATTGAACGCGGCGGTACAAAAACGCTCGAGACGATTGAATCCATTGAGTTTAAGGACTTCAACTTTACGTATCCAGGCGAAGAGGCGCCATTATTAAAAGAGATTAACCTTACATTAAATAAAGGCGAGACGCTTGGAATCGTTGGGAAAACAGGTTCTGGGAAGACGACACTCTTAATGCAATTATTACATCAATTTCCGTATCGAGGCGAGAAGCTTCTCATTAACGGAGAACCGTTGATTGATTACGACAGTCAATCGGTGGCAGGGCATCTAGCCTATGTGCCACAAGAACACACACTCTTTTCACGTACGATTCGTGAGAATATGTTATTCGGGAAAGAGGATGCGACCGATGAGGAAATCTGGGAAGCATTGACGTTGGCGTCCTTTGATGGAGACGTGAAACGCATGCCGGAACAGCTCGATACGATGGTCGGAGAAAAAGGGGTATCACTTAGTGGTGGCCAAAAACAACGTCTATCGATTGCGCGTGCCTTCTTACGAAACCGGGAATGTTTGATTTTAGATGATGCATTATCCGCAGTGGATGCGAAAACGGAACGTGAAATTATCTCGCACTTGCAAGAAGAGCGCGGTGGCTGCATGAATATTATTTCAGCACACCGACTCTCTGCGATTCGTCATGCCGATGAGATTATTGTGATGAATGAAGGACGCATTAGTGAGCGAGGAAGCCACGAGGAGTTACTCGCACAACGTGGTTGGTACTATGAACAGTACCTGATTCAAGAGATAGAGGAGGAGATCGAATGAAAACGATGAAGCGATTATTAAGCTACCTCCGCTATGAGAAAAAAGGAGTTCTGATTGGACTCGTCTGCTTGCTGGTTTCAACCGTTGCGACTTTAACAGGACCTCTTGTGGCAAAATATATGATTGATAATGTGATTACACCGATGGGACAATCGCATGTCTTCGATGCTGGAAGTGTACTTCTATGGGTGGGCATTTACGCGGCAGTGAACTTAGTTGGAGCCGCTGGTGGATATTTAAACCGTTTATATATGAAGACTCTCTCGAACCGCGTGGCCAAACGCATTCGTGACGAAGTGTTCGAACATGTACAAACATTGCCAGTATCGTATTTCGACCATTTACCTGCCGGAAAAGTGGTTTCTAGAATTACGAGTGATACGGAATCGGTGCGTGCAAACTTTTATGTAAATGGAATTTCGACATTGCTAAGTACTATCGTGATGCTCATTGGGGTATACACAACGATTTTCTTATTAAATGCGACGCTTGGACTCGTGTTATTATTCCTAGTTCCGGTGATGATGCTATGGCAGAGAACCGTTGCCGTGATGCAGAAAAAATGCTATACCGAGAGTCGTGAACTATACAGCCAGTTGAGCGGACAGTTAAATGAGAGCATTCAAGGAGCTGGAATCGTTCAAGCCTTCCAACAAGAAGAGAAGATTGTCTCAGAATATGATGCGACGGCTACGTCTTGGGTAGAGGTTGGTCGTAAGGAATTAATTCTCGATTCATACTTCTCGTGGAGTTTAGTGAGCTTACTTCGAAACTTTACGCTATTTGGAATTGTGTATTACTTCGGAATGCAATTTATCGGAGGAACACTTGGGATTTCAGCGGGGCTCCTCTATGCATTTATTGATTATGTCAACCGTGTTTACGAGCCGATTCAAACCTTTATGAATGTCGTGTCTGGTTTCCAACAATCAATGGCAGCCGGTGACCGCGTGTTTGAATTGATGGATACGCCAAGCGAGGAAAGTGGCGAAGAGCTCTTTACCTTTGACGAAGGACGTATCGAATTTAAGGACGTGAGCTTCGAGTATACACCAGGAGTACCTGTGTTGAAGCACTTGAATTTTACGGTCGAACCTGGGCAGACAGTGGCCTTTGTTGGTCATACCGGTTCAGGGAAATCGTCCATTATGAACTTGCTCTTTCGATTCTATGACCCAACGAGTGGAGCTATCTTGATTGATGGCAAAAACACGCGTGACTTTAATAGACGTAGTGTTCGAAGCGAGATGGGGATTGTGCTTCAAGATCCGTACCTATTCACAGGAACGATTGCTTCAAACGTAGGGCTCAACAATGAATCGATTGAGCCTGAGACGATAAAAGATGCACTTATTAAAGTGGGCGGAGGTCATTTACTTACGAAGAGTGACAAGGGCTTGGACTACGAGGTGAAAGAAAAAGGAATGGACTTCTCTTCAGGGGAACGCCAACTGATTTCATTTGCTCGTGCGATTGTATTTGACCCGAAAATCTTAATTTTAGACGAAGCGACTTCGCATATTGATACCGAGACGGAAGAGATTATTCAAAACGCGATTAATGTCGTAAAAGAAGGGCGTACAACCTTTATGATTGCGCACCGCCTGTCAACGATTGCTCATGCCGACCAAATCTTTGTGTTGGATAAAGGCGAAATTGTGGAACGCGGAACGCATGATGAATTACTTCAACTACAAGGGCAATATGCCGAAATGGTGGCTCTTCAAAAAGGCTAATCCCATAGACTCTGTTTCTTTTGAAACAGGGTCTTTTTTGATGCAGTGGGTAAATCGAATTTTTATTGTTTTTCAAGGGAGTTCATGGTGCATAAAGCCGCCTAGTTTGTTACAATGTGTAGGAAACAGTTTGAGGAGTGACAGTTATGATTACAAAAGAAGTTATTGAACGTGCAACGGCACATCGCCGTCATTTACATATGTATCCAGAAGTATCCGGAACGGAAGTCGAAACGACCCGCTATATCCGCCAAGCCCTAGAAGCAATGGGACTTACCTGCTGGGATTTACAGTCTAAAACAGGAGTGGTTGCAGAAATCGGAAACGACAATGGGCCAACATTAGCCTTACGTGCCGACATCGATGCCTTACCGATTGTGGAACAAACAGGATTAGACTACGCTTCAAAGAATGAAGGAGCGATGCATGCGTGTGGACATGATTTCCATACAGCAAGCTTACTTGGAGCCGTTCAAGTATTGAAGGAGCAAGAAGCTAACTTGCAAGGGAAAGTTCGTTTTATTTTCCAACCAGCCGAAGAAAGTAACCAAGGAGCACGCGCATTGATTGCAGAAGGCGTGCTAGACGGAGTGGACGCGATTATTGGATTCCATAATAAACCAGAGCTTCCAGTTGGAACGATTGGTGTGAAGGAAGGACCACTGATGGCAGCAGTTGGTCAGTTCAAAGCCGAAATTACAGGGGTAGGAACACACGCGGCAGCACCGCATAATGGGAACGACCCAATCGTGACGGCTTGCCAAGTGATTGCGAACGCCCAAACCATCGTCGCTCGTCATACTTCCCCGCTTGAACCAGTGGTATTAAGCGTATCGCATATCGAAGCAGGAAATACATGGAATGTGATTCCAGAGAAAGTATTTTTTGAAGGAACGATTCGTACGTTTAATAAAGAAGTGGAACGAAAAATGACGGAACAATTCGAGAAGATGATTGTCCAAACCGCAGATGTTTACGGACAAAAAGGAAGTATCGAATGGATTTTAACGCCACCTGTTGTGCATAATGATGCTGCAGTCACAAAAGTGGTTAAAAGTGTGACGGAGAAATTTGCGACAGTGGTAACACCAGAAGTGACTTTGGGAGCAGAAGATTTCGCCAATTATATGGAACACGTTCCAGGATGTTTCGTCTTTATTGGAACAGGATGTCCTCACGAATGGCATCACCCAGCATTCTTAGTGGATGATGCGGCATTACCGTTTGCCATTCAGTATTTCGTCGATAACACGAATGCTCTTCTAGAAGTACTTTCACAGAAAGGAAACGCATAATATGAAAACAATGGTGGTGATTAGCCATCCAACGATTCAAACTTCGTCAAGCCAACAGTTTTTTCTTGCAACTTTAAAAGGGGAAGAAGCAGTAACGGTTCGTCATTTAGATGAAGTGTGGAGTGAAGCAAAACCGCATTTTAAAAAATCGGATGAAGAAAAAGCTTTGACAGATTCTAGTGCCGAACGTCTGATTCTTCAATTCCCGATGTATTGGTACCAAGCGCCTTCTGTCATGAAGGAATGGATCGATACAGTGATGAGTAAGAGTGCGCCTTTTGCAAAACAGATTAAGGAATTTGGAATCGTTGTTACACTCGGTGTGAAAGAAGAAGCCTTTCGTGCAGGTGGAAAAGAACAATTTACGATTTCAGAACTCTTGCGCCCATTCCAAGCGCTAGCCAATGCGATGGGGTGGACCTATTTACCAATTTTTGAAGTGCATCAATTTGATTATAAGACGGAGAGGCAAAACAAGCGTTACTCGTGGAGTACTTACAATATGTGACAAAAGAACATCACGGAACACTAAAAGATACCGAAGAGTGGTTTATCCAGCGTGCAGAAGCAATGCCTGGTGCACACTGGGCAGAGATTGCCGAATGGATCAAAGAAAATCAGGACGAAAGACTGGAGCTCGAGATGCATCTAAGTAACTGGGAGGAGAGTCAGTATGGAGATTATTGAGAAAATTCAGTTGCTCGATGCATGGATTAGCGAAGCAAAAGACTATAAAGAACGTGCATTGCTTGTGGCTGCAAAAACTCTTCTATTAGAACAAGCAAAACGAATTGAACAAGCACATGGTGAGTTGGATGGACGCATGTGGAGTCCTGAGAACTGGGCTAAATAAGGAGAATGAGATTGAAAAAAGATTATTTAGGACTGAGACTAGTGTTACTTGTCATCGCCTGCTTCTTAATCGGACTAGGCGCGAAGATGGCAGGGTCGAGTACATTAGGTGCTGACGTTGTTGTCCTTGTGTGGGAAGGGTTAAACCGCACATTTGGAGTGGATATGGGAACAAGTAATATCATCGTTTCGCTGGTGTTTCTGGCGATTACGCTGAGTATCAACTGGCGCTATATTGGATTTGGAACAGTTGTTGGGATGTTCTTACAAAGTTTCTTTATTAACCTGTTCGACTTTAGCGCGATTGCCGAAATGGATATCGCCGTAAAAGTCGTGGCCATGGTTGTAGGGATTGCTTTAATAGCCATGGGATGTGCAGTCTATGCCTTAGCAGAACTTGGAGTTGGACCTTATATTGCTGCAACACTTGCCTTGCATGAGAAATTCAAAACGTCAATCCCTCGAAATAAATTCTTTATTGATGCGAGTTGCGTTATCACAGCGGCAATTTTAGGGCAATGGCCAACGATTGGACCGGTAGTGTCACTATTAATTAGCGGAATTATCATGGATCAAACAATGGTGATTTTGAAGAAGTTTTTACCAATTAAATAAAATAGACAGTATGAAACCTATCTACGAGAGAAATCCTTTTGTAGATAGGTTTTTTAGCGCTTTATCGAAATAATGAAACATGATACCGTTTCCAAAGAGAGCAAAATAGTACAAGTCAAAAGCAAAATAGTTATTGTGAAAGCGGTTTTTTAGTTGTAAACTAAAAGTGTCTTAAAAAGTAATAGAAAACTAGGGGGAGACAACATGAAAAAGAAAGTATTACTATCAAGCGCAGCATTATTAGCAGCTGTATCTTTAGCAGCTTGCGGAAATAATAGCAACAGCACTAGTAAAACAGATTCATCATCACAAGGAGCTTCTAAAGAAAAAGTTACTCTTAAATTAGCAGCTCTAGAAAGTGGTTACGGCGCAGAAATGTGGCCAGCAATCATCAAAGCTTACGAAGAGGCAAATCCAAACGTTAAAGTGGAATTGACTCAAGATAAGGAAATCGAAGAAAAACTTACGCCTCAAATGAAAGCTGGCGATTACCCAGATATCGTAATGTTAGCTTTAGGACGTAAAAAAGCTTTACCAGAAACATTAATCAAAGAAAAAGCTTTAGCTGATATCTCTGACTTATTCGATATGAAAGTATACGGAGAAGACAAAAAAGTTTCTGAAAAATTATTAAACAACGTATTAGGATCAACAGTAACTGACCCTTACGGAGACGGAAAACACTACTTAGCTCCAATGTTCTACGCTCCAACAGGATTATTCTACAACGAAGCGTTATTCAAATCTAAAGGTTGGGAAGTTCCAAAAGATATGCCTGGTATGAAAGAATTAGCTGAAAAAGCTAAGAAAGATGGCATTTCATTATTCACTTATCCAGTATCTGGATACTTAGATAGCTTCTTCCCAGCATTATTAGCAAACGCTGGTGGTGTTGATTTATTCAACAAAGCAATGAAATACGACACAGGCGCATTCACTTCTGACGGCGCAACTAAAGCTTTCGAAGCTCTAGGAACATTCTTACAAAACGTTGAACCTTCAACAGTAGCAAACGCAAACCCACAAAGCTTCACTAAGAACCAACAATTAATCTTGGACAACAAAGCTTTATTCATGCCAAACGGTACTTGGGTAGTTGGAGAAATGGCTAAAGCACCTCGAGCTGACGGCTTCAAATGGGCAATGACTTCTGCTCCAGCAATCGAAAAAGGCGGCAAACGTTATGTTTACTCATTCTTCGAACACATCTGGGTTCCAAAAGAATCTAAGAACCAAGAAGCAGCTAAAGAATTCTTATCATTCTTATACTCTGACAAAGCAGCAGAAATCTTCGCTAAATACAATGCAGCTCAACCAATCCAAGGTGTAACAGCTAAATTACCTGATGAATTGAAATCATTGTACAAAGTTGTTGATGAAGTTGATGGCGTAATCAATGGTAACTTCGTAGCTACTAAACCAGTTGAAGGTGTAAGCATGAAAGACACATTATATGGTCAAATCGACTCTGTAGCATCTGGTCAAAAAACAGTTGCTGAATGGCAAAAATCTGTAGAAGAAGTTAGCCAAAAACTAAAAGCAGCAGTTGAATAATTCAAATAGAATGAATTAAATAGGAGTGGGATGCGAAGCAATTTTCAAGGATGAAAATTCCTTCCGCCCACTCTCATTTTATCTAAAAATGGTTGAAAGAGGGCAGAACGATGAAAAATCGTAGAAAAAGAGAGAGAAATTTATTTATTCTCGCGTGTCTATTACCTGCACTAATTTTATTCTTTACGTTTTTAATTTACCCAACGATTCAAGTATTCCGCATGTCCATGTTCAAATGGGGCGGATTCTCAAACAATCAACAATTTGTTGGACTTGAAAACTTTAAAATCTTATGGGCAGATGAAAACTTCTTTAGAACAATTCAGAACACAATCTTACTAATCGTAGTGGTTACACTCTTTACAGTAGTATTGGCGGTTCTTTTCGCAGCAATCCTATCAACAGAAAAGATTCGCGGAAACAACTTCTTCAGAATTATTTTCTATATCCCAAATATTTTATCAATCGTAGTTATTGCAGGGATTTTCGCAGCAATCTATGATCCAAAAGCTGGACTTTTAAATGCGGTATTACCAGAAGCGTGGAATAAGTTATGGCTTGGTGATCAAAGTATCGTCATTTACTCACTCGCATTTGCATTAATTTGGCAAGCGATTGGGTACTACATGGTAATGTACATGGCAGGGATGGCCAACATTCCAGCCAGCTTATACGAAGCAGCAGACCTTGATGGGGCTGGTAAAATCGGTAAGTTCTTCAACGTTACATTACCTTTAATTTGGAACAGTATTCGTACAACATTAACATTCTTCATTATCAGTACGATTAACTTAAGTTTCTTACTTGTACAAATCTTGACAGACGGTGGACCAGACGGATCAACTGAAGTGTTCTTAAGCTACATGTTCAAACAAGCTTATACAAACTCTTCATACGGATACGGTATGGCGATCGGTGTAGTTGTCTTTATATTCTCATTCGGTTTATCAGGTATCGTAAGTCATATTACGAAACGCGATATTCTTGAATACTAGGAGGGGAGATTATGAAAGGAAAAACTCGTTCATTCGAAAAGCTATATAAAGCTTTTATATACGTAGCGCTAATTACATTAGCGATTAGTATTATTGTACCAGTGGGCTGGGTCTTCTTAGCTTCTATTAAAGAGAATAGAGAGTTCTACGGATCTCCATGGACAATGCCAGAAGGATTCTACATCCAAAACTTTGTGGATGCTTGGAATAAAGCAAAAATGGGTGACTACATGTTGAACTCAGTGATTGTTACAGCACTTGCTTTAACAATTCTAGTAGTAGTAGCCATTCCTTCTTCATATGTTTTAGCACGTTATAAATTCCCAGGAAGTCGTTTCATTAACTCTTTACTAAAAGGTGGATTATTCATCAACGTAAACTATATCGTTGTACCAATCTTCTTAATGTTACTTGACTGGGATAAAGGACTTAAAGGATTCGGTATTAACGGATTCTTCCTTAACAACATTTTCGTCTTAGCGGTTGTGTATGCAGCGACATCATTACCATTTACGATTTATCTATTATCAAACTTCTTCAAGACATTGCCAACAACGTTTGAAGAAGCAGCATCTATCGACGGTGCAGGATATTTCACAACAATGATTCGCGTCATGACACCAATGGCAAGACCAAGTATTATTACAGTAATCTTATTCAACTTCCTTTCATTCTGGAATGAATACATCATTGCTCTTACATTAATGCCAGGGAAAAACCAAACGTTACCAGTAGGGTTGAAAAACTTAATGCAAGCGCAACGTGGGGCAGCTGAATACGGACAATTATACGCAGGGATGGTAATTGTAATGTTACCAACATTGATTTTATATATTTTAGTTCAAAATAAATTAACACAAGGGATGACACTAGGCGGCTCTAAAGAGTAATCGTCATCGCAGGAGGAAAAGAAAATGGGTAAAACAAAAGGGCGTTTAACCCTACCAAGTGAATCGAATTTTCTTGAACAGACTAAAGAATTGCTCGACCGTTGGGGTGCCGATGCAATTCGTGATAGCGATGGAACGAAACTCGATGAAGCAACCAAACAATTAGATGCAAAAATCTATACAACATACTTTGTAGCACGTAACCATAATGATTTCATCAAGGATTATATGGAAGAGTGCCAACAAATCTTCGTCATGTCAAAATTCTGGTTAGCAACCGAAAATACTCTAACAATTCCATTTATGGAAGGGTATTTCGAAGACCAAGTGCAACCAGACTATGTACATGATCCAAAACGATATTGGGAAGTCATCGACCGTACTACTGGAGAAGTGGTTCCGGTTGAGAAATGGACTGTCCATGAAGAAAACAACACGATTACGATTGAAGACACTCGTCCTTTCCATGAGTATACAGTGTCGTTTCTAGTGTATGCGATTTGGGATCCAACTCAAATGTACAATCACATTACGAATAACTGGGGCGATGTTCCTCACGATATTCCATTTGATGTTCGTGGACCACATTCAAATCAATTCATGCACTCTTATTTAAAACAATGGATAAAAGACAATCCGGATACTGATGTGGTTCGTTTTACAACGTTCTTCTATCACTTCACATTAATTTTCAACAACTTAGGAAAAGAAAAATTTGTGGATTGGTTCGGATATGGTGCCAGCGTTTCGGTCGCTGCACTTGAAGCTTTTGCTAAGGAAAAAGGCTATCGCTTAAGAGCAGAAGACATTGTGGATGAAGGGTACTACAACTCAACATTCCGCACACCAAGTAAAGCGTACTTAGACTATATCGACTTCATTCAAGCATTCGTTGCAAGAGAAGCTAAAAAATTAGTCGACGAAGTACACGATGCTGGTAAAGAAGCCATGATGTTCTTAGGAGATAACTGGATTGGTACAGAACCATATGGACCATACTTCGAACAAATCGGATTAGATGCAGTGGTGGGTTCTGTCGGTGGCGGAGCAACACTTCGTATGATTTCAGATATCCCACACGTGAAATATACAGAAGGAAGATTCTTACCATACTTCTTCCCAGATGTATTCCGTGAAGGAAATGATCCTACGATTGAAGCCAATAAAAACTGGTTATCAGCAAGACGTGCTATCATGCGTAACCCTGTAGACCGTATCGGATACGGTGGTTATTTAAGTCTTGCTTACCAATTCCCTAAATTTGTTGACTACATCGAACATGTAACAGATGAATTTAGAGAAATCTACGATATCGTAAAACATACAAAACCATATACTGGTTTGAAAGTTGCTATCTTAAACGCGTGGGGACACTTAAGAACATGGCAAGCGCACATGGTAGCTCATGAACTTCCATACAAACAAATCTATTCTTACCTAGGAATTATGGAAGCCTTAAGTGGTGCTAGCGTGGACGTAAGCTTTATCAGCTTTGACGATATCATTAACGATGGAGTTCCAGAAGGTGTCGATGTCATCATCAACGCGGGGGATGCCGGTACTTCATTTAGCGGTGGAGAGGTTTGGAAGAATGAAACGCTCATTACACGTATTCGTGAATTCGTGTATAATGGCGGCGGTTTTGTCGGAGTTGGCGAACCAACAGCCGTTCATCATCAAGGAAGATTCTTCCAACTTGGAGATATTTTGGGTGTTGAAAGAGAAATGGGATATAGCCTTTCAACAGATAAATACTTTACTAAGGAATTGAAAGAACACTTTATTACAGCAGATGTAGAAGATGTTCATAAGATTGACTTTGGGGAAAATATTAAAAACGTGTATGGCTTAACGAGTGCAACAGAAGTACTTGAATTTAGCAATCCGAAAGTGAGCGCAGGTGGCGTTGAAGAAGGAATCGTTCTTCCAGCCAATGCCGAAGGAAAAGAATTTGGGGAAATTCACCTTGCAGCGAACCCTTACGGAAAAGGTCGTGGGGTTTATATCGCAGGACTTCCATACACACCAGAAAATACAAGATTATTAATGCGTGCGTTATTCTACGCAGCGAATAAAGAAAGTGAATTAACGAAATGGTATGCAAGCAATCCATTAGTGGAAGTACATGCTTATCCTGAAAAAGGAGTGTATGCAATCGTGAATAATACAAACGAATCGCAATCAACACTCGTTTACGATGGTGAGGGTGTATCAAGAACAGTGGAACTTGAGCCAAGCGAAATTAGATGGGAGAAGATATCATGAATCCTAAAGTGAAAATTTTAATCCGCTTCGTATTGATGTTGGTATGTTTATACGTAGTTATTTTAGGGCATCAGATGATTGGAAAAGAAGGCGTTGCAACAATGCTTGTTGGCTTAGCTGGACTTCTTCTCTTGCTATGGGATTACAATCGTCCGTACTCTAAATCGATGAAGCGTTAATAAAACTTAACTAGGAACAGGGGCTTGTTTAACAACAAGCCCCTGTTCCTGTTTGCATGGGCACAATATTTAAAAATAAATAATGCAAACCAAAGGTTTGTGATTACTGCGAAGATTTGTGAGTTCGTTTTATAGTAGCTGTAATGAGGGACCGGCTCGAGCCTGTAGTCTCTCGCCTTCAAAGTTCAAAATAGGAGTAAGGGATAAATCCCTAACTCCTATTAATTCACCTTTGATCCTTTTCCCATTACTGCTACTATAAGAACTCGACAAATCTTCTACGTAATCACAGTGCTTTTAAATATTGTGTTATGCAAAGGAAAAGGGGGAGTAGAAATTGGTGAAATTTCTTATAGGAATTTGGTTTATTAAAAGATGAAAATATCGTATAATAGAAAAGAAATTGAAAGGAATGGGGGATAATATGAAAGGATTGTTTATCACGATGGAAGGTCCTGATGGCGCTGGGAAAACAACGGTCATCAACCAACTGATTCCTTTGTTACAAAAACACGCGCTCGTGGATATTGTTTCAACAAGAGAACCTGGTGGAAGCCGCATCGCTGAAGATATTCGAAAAGTCATTCTGGATGTGAACAACACCGAAATGGATGAACGGACAGAAGCGATTTTATATGCAGCGGGTCGTCGCCAGCATTTAAAAGATCGTATTTTACCAAACTTAGAAAAAGGGAATATTGTTTTTTGTGATCGTTTTGTTGATAGCTCGTTGGTGTATCAAGGAGTGGCTCGTGGGATTGGGGTAGAAGAAGTTGCACAGTTAAATCATTTTGCAACGGATGGCCTAGAACCAAGCACGACGCTTTACTTAGATGTGCCAGCTGAAGTAGGCTTGGAACGTATTCATAAAGCAAGAGGGAACCGTCAATTTGACCGCTTAGACCAAGAAGGATTAAGCTTCCATACGATGGTTCGCAATGGGTATTTAGAATTAGTAGAAAAATATCCAGAAAGAATTGTATCGATTGATGCGACTAAATCCATTGAAGAAGTAGTGGAAGAGTGCTTCCGCGTTTTAGTGGAACGTTACCCAAAATATTTTACAAAATAGGAGAATGAAATCATGAAATTATTAATTGCGATTGTACAAGATAAAGATGCACATTTATTAGGAGATGAGTTTGCACAAGCAAATATTCGCGCAACTCGTTTATCAACAACAGGTGGGTTCTTACGCGCAGGAAACACTACTTTCATCATCGGGATTGAAGAAGAACGTGTACAAGAAGCGTTAGACATCATCAAAGAAAACTGCCAATCACGTGAACAAATGACAGTGCCACCAGTGCACATCGATAGCATGCTTGATAGCGCGCTAACAACTCCAGTTCCAGTTCGTGTAGGTGGAGCTACAGTATTCGTATTACCTGTAGACTCATTCTTCCGTTTCTAAGATGGAAAAGATGCAAGAAGCGTTTATTCGTGCCGTCGATAATGGTCAGCTGAGCCATGCGTATTTGTTTGAAGGAGCAAAGGGAATTGGAAAAGCGGAGATGGCCAAGGAAATCGCGAAGATGTTGAACTGTACGAAGCGAACAAAAGGGGAGCCTGCATGTGGGGAGTGTGAACACTGCATTCGTATTGAACATGGGAACTTCCCGGATTTTATTGTGATAGAACCTGAAGGCACAACGGTGAAGGTGGACCAAATTCGTACGCTGAAATCGCAGTTGACAAAAACAGCGATGGAGTCGAGTGCGATTGTTTGTGTGATTCATGCAGTCGACACGTTGACACAAGGCGCAGCTAATAGCTTATTGAAGTTTTTAGAAGAACCGACAGGAAATATCCATTTCATTCTTCTAACAGAACAACTCAGCAAGGTGCTGATTACGATTCAATCACGTTGTCAGATTATTCGTTTCCAATCGGATGCGGGAGAAAATATCGTTGCAACGCTGAAAGAACGAGGAGTACCGAATGCGACAGCGCAGCTACTTTCTCAATTGACGAATAATATCGACCAAGCAGTAGAGATGCTCGAGAGTGAAAGTTTTGGACAGATTCGTCAAGAAAGCTGGAATTGGTTTGTCCGCGTATTTACGAATCGTGCGATGGCCTTTGTGACGATTCAGTCCCAAGTGATGCCACTCTTAGCGACAAAGGCTGATAGTGAATTGTTTTTAACACTATTACAAATTTATATCCGTGATGCCTTGCTGTATGCACGAGGTGTCGAAGGAGCCATTATTCAAAGCGATAAACTCGCAACGATGAAGAGTTTTGCAAGACATCTCACCGTGAGTGAATGGATTAAAGAACATGAAAAAATGACCAACGCCATTGCCAAAGTAAGTGCCAACGTTGGAGTTCAAGCAGTATTAGAACAATGGGTATTAAAAATCCCAAAATAAGATAGGAGGTGCGTGAATGCCAAACAGACAATTGTATGATCGAATCGAACGGTTAACAAAACAAACTTTGTTGCAACTACATGAGCTCGAACAGATTTCTGAAGAGTTGCAAAAAGTCATCGAAGAGAATCATAATTTAACGATGGAAAATCGTCACTTGAAAGATCGTTTAGACGAGTTAGAGCCAAACACGCACACGAAGAAAGTGGCTAAAAAGAAAAAAAGAAGCCAATCCATCATCAACTTAGAAAATATCTACGACCAAGGATTCCATATTTGCAACTTGTACTATGGAAAACGTAGAGAAAACGATGAAAGTTGTATGTTTTGTACGGAAATCTTGTATAGCGAAGATTAATGCGTGAAAAGAGCAAGATTGTCATATAAAAAGCCAATAAAGTACTAAAAAGAGCCTGTCCATGGACGGGCTCTTTTGTTATAATAAAAGATGAAATCGTTTTAACTTTTTTGGGGGCAAAAGTATTATGAATCAAAAACAATCAAAACCAAATGTCATCCTCATCGTAGTGGACCAAATGCGTGCGGACGCATTGTCTATTAACCGCAGTGATGACTTAGTAGTGACACCAACGATGGATATGATGGCCAGCATGGGATATAACTTTGAAAATGCCTACTCACCAGTGCCAAGTTGTGTGCCTGCAAGAGCTGCTCTTTTAACAGGGATGGACCAAGAGAAGTCCGGAAGAGTTGGATACGAAGATGAAGTGCCTTGGAACTACACGAATACACTTCCACAAACATTCAAGGATTTAGGGTATCAAACAGAATGTATCGGGAAAATGCATGTATATCCAAGTCGTAAGCGCATGGGATTTGACCATGTTCTCTTACACGATGGCTACTTACATGTCGATCGTAAGTACAACAAAGCCTACG
>CALJSD010000187.1 GCA_937976325.1 uncultured Carnobacterium sp. | reverse complement strand
TGAAACTGTTTTATAAGCGAACGTTCGCTCAACAGTGATATTAATTTATCATAACCAAAGAAGGTTTGCAACTGAAAAGATGTAGAATTCTAAAAAAAATAATACAGTTCACAGAATCTGCAAACTGTATCTTTTTTAGACCGTTATTTTAGTAAAACTTCGAGCTTACTTTGATTGATTTTTGGATAACGGTTCATGATTTGTTGAATCGTTTCTAGAATTTTTGTTTGGTATCCCACTAAGTCGTTTTCAATCTGAAGAACGAGTAATGGTTCATGTAGACTCATGCGTAACAACAACCATCCATCTCCGTACTCACCTTTGAAATCGATACGAACTCCCTCTTCGTTTTCTGGATTCGCAACCCAATCTTCCGGGATCCACTGTGGAAATTCTTTAATCACTTCATTACCATATGCTTTGAAATCCTCTGTTTCAATCTTAAAGCGAACTTCTACGACTTCTTTCGGTTGTACTAATCGTTTAATAAGATGGTCTAATGCTTCTCCTCGTTCAATCAATCTTGGAAGAAGCATTAAAATCTTCGCAACCACATATGCCCCATCATCAAGGAAGTAATTTTCTTTAAACGCTGCATGACCACTCGTCTCAATGGCTAATTGACAATCCGTTCCAGCTTCGTTTAACTCGATAGCTTTATTGATAACATTACGGTAACCTGAAATATAACGATATTGATGACCGCCTAATTCTGTAATAAATCTCTTCAAGTGTTCTGTTGTTGGCGAGTTCGTCACAATCGTTGTTCCTGGATGCTCACTAATAGCAATCACGCTAAGAACTGCAATCAAATTATTTCTATTCAGTAACTCCCCGTCACCAGTTACGACTGCAGCTCTATCCACATCAGTATCAAAAATCACACCGTAATCTGCACCGACCGCCAGCACTTGATTCTTAATACTTTCCATTGCTTCTTTATTATCAGGGTTTGGAATATGATTCGGGAATGTTCCATCAGGATCTAGGAACTGTGAACCTTGCGTGTTAGCGCCTAATACTTCAAGAACCTTTTCAGCGTAAAAACCACCCGCGCCATTTCCAGCGTCTACAATAATATGAAGACCTTCGAGCGGTTTTTCTTTTTCACTCCCGCTACCTTTGCGAATCAAGTCTACTAAGTGATGGCTGTATCTTTCAAAAATACTTTTTATTTCTATAGTAGAAACTGATTCTTGAGGCACTACTTCCTCTTCGTCTACTAAAGCAATGATGTCACGAATATCACTCGATTCTAATCCGCCTTCACGCGTGAAGAATTTCAAACCATTATAGTAGAAAGGTAAATGACTTGCTGTGAACATCACGGTTGCATCGCAGTTAAACTCTTCAAACTGCGTTGCCATAAACATACTTGGAGTTGTCGCCATTTCAAAATCGATTACGCGAACACCAAATGCCGATAACACCTGAATAAATTCTCTGGTTAAGTCCGAACCACTAATGCGGCTATCACGACCAATCCCAACAACTAATTCCGTTACCGCTTTAGATGAGTAACGTTTCTGTAGCCATTTCACAAAAGCACTCGCAATCAAACGACTCTCTTCTACCGTTAGCGTCGCATCAAATTCTTCTGTCGCTATAGCAATGCCTCGAATATCTGAACTTAATTGTAACTCATTGATTTTTGACATGGGAATCCCTCCTTAGTTCTAGCTCTATTCTACCAAAAGCTTCTGTACAATCATAGAAGATTTTTTAATTTGTCCGCAAAACAAAAAAGCAAGCAGCCTTAGCTACTTGCTCTTTCAACTCAGCTATCATGAGTTATGATTTACGATAGGTTAATTGAATATATCTTTCATACCATAAATCGACATATTCAGGCGAGAACGGCCCTTTTTTGTTATTGATCCAATCCACAAGAATCTCAACGTTTGCTTTTAAGATTTGATCAATCTCTTTTGAATAGTGCATTTGACGGCGATGTAATTCATATTCATCGACATCTAGCAATCTCTTTTCGCCATCCGGGAAAATCTTAATATCTAAATCGTAATCAATATACTTCAACGCTTCTGCATCTAATACATAAGGTGAAGCCAAATTACAATAGTAAGAAATTCCTTTTTGACGAATCATCGTTACGACATTGAACCAATAATGTTTATGGTAATACAATAACGCTGGCTCTCTCGTCAACCATCTTCTACCGTCGGACTCAGTCACAAGAGTATGATCGTTACAAGCGATAATTGCTTGGTCGCTTGTCTTCAAAATCATGCTGTCGCGCCAAGTGCGATGAAGACTACCATCATGTTTATAACTCTTGACAGTGATGAATTCTCCTTCTCTGGGATTCTGCACCACTATATCCAACTTTCTATATCTATTTAAGAGTAAACTCTTAGTTATTTCAAATCACTAGTAGTATAGCATATTTCTACCATTCTGTGAACAAAAATCAGATTTACGGCGCCTATTCTTATAAAAGCTCTTGAGAAGCGAGTAATTCACACATCTTTCCTTGCACTCTTGACTGTGGCAGTTGTGCCATTTCTTCTTTGGTGACCCATTGAAGCGTACGCGTTGCATGCTGTTCTAGCGTTCCGGAAGCTGTTGCACATTGCAATTCAATATCCCAACGTTGATGACTGAAAATATGTTTCACCGTTTTCGGTAAAATGCGAGTTGGTTGAAGCTTCATTTTATATAAACTCTCGAATTGAACTTCCAGCGGGATGTTCTGGTTAATTTCGTAAGTCGAATTTTCTTCGGCTACTCCTTCAAATAAATCAATCGATTCTCCCACTGTACTGAAATCACGAATTAATGGAAAATGCCAAAATCCACTTAGCAGGTCTGCTTGCGTATTCTTTTCTACTAAGAAACGTCCCTTGTCATCTTGAATAATAAACGCGCGCCATTTCATCGGCGTTGGTTTCTTCTTCGGTTTCTTAATCGGATAAATATGCATCGTCCCATTTTGATACGCTGCACTAAATTCCTTCACTGGGCTCTCTTCCGGACGCGGATTTACAGGAGATTCGATATCTGAACCTAAATCCATCAGAGCCTGATTAAAATCTCCTGGACGTTCGGGATCAATTAAAATCTCTGCAATTTCTTGAAACGCCCAACGATTACTTGGGTTCCCAATGTCTAAATTCACTTCAAACAATCGGCTGATCACACGCATCAAGTTGCCATCCACGGCAGGCTCTGGCAATCCAAAAGCGATACTCGCGATTGCTCCTGCAGTATAAGGTCCGATTCCTTTTAACGAAAGAATCCCTTCATAGGTATTGGGAAATACACCACCGAACTCTTCCATCACTTGAATCGCTGCTTTTTGCATATTGCGGACCCGAGAATAGTAACCTAGCCCTTCCCAACATTTCAACAATACGTCTTCAGACGCTTCTGCTAAATCCTTCACTGTTGGGAACGTCGCTAAGAAACGCTCGTAATATGGAATGACTGTATCCACTCTGGTTTGTTGGAGCATAATCTCGCTCACCCAAATAGCGTACGGATCACTCGTTCTTCTCCAAGGCAAGTCTCGTTTTTCTTTGTCGTACCAATCAAGCAATGCTTTTCTGAAGCGCTTGATTTTCTCCTCGTCCCACATTTTTACGCCAATATCGGCTAAATCCATTCTTCTTTCTCCATTTCAAACTGCGCAATGGCCTGTTCAATCACACTAGAAGTAAATCCTTTTTGATACAACTTCCCTTTGATTTGATACCAGAGCGCTGATTCATTCTCTTCATATTTTTTGGCAATGCGTCGGTAAATCGTTGCAATCTCCTTCACCGCTAATTCTGCTTCCATCTCGCTTTGCGCTTCAAACGATAGAAACGGAACAACCTCTTCTGCGATTTCCTTCGAATACCCTTTTTGCATCACAAAGACTTTTACTTTTTGCTTAGCCACTTTTGGCGTCACTCGTTTTTGCCCTTTCAAATACGACTGCGCAATCTGAATCGCATTCTCAAGTTGCTCTCTTAACGTATATCCTTCAAGCACGGTTTGGATGACCTTGTCACTAATACCTTTCTTCTGTAAATCAAAAACGACAGACTTAGGCCCCTTAAACGTCACAAACTTTGCCTGATTGAGATAGCTTTCTGCATAAAAAGTATCATTAATAAAGTTCTGTTCATGTAGTTTTCCAAGCACTTCATTAATAATGTCTTCGTCGAATTCTAATTTTTCTAATTTCTCATAAACTTCCTTCGTAGAACGAAGCTTGAAGTTTAGAAAGTGTAGCGCCTTTTGATAGGCTTGTTGAATACAATCATCATGTTTAATTTCTTCGATTTGTTCTTTTGTCAACTCGGTCCCTTTGAACAAAGCAAACTTTACAATCGTTGCCTCGTCGACACCAAACGCAAAAGCATCATTCAAATAAATATTATAGCGGCCTTTTTTCTTCTGAGCCTCAATTTTTGTAATGACCATATTCCCACACTCCAATCTACTTAGAATATTTTAGCAAAATACACAGATGAATAAAAGCTTGACTGCCTACTTCTCATTAATACATACGAAAAAAAGGCTCACACGAGGTGAACCTTTCTTCGTTTAAACTATTAAATTAGTCTTTATCCATTCCCATTGCACGCATAATTGCTTTGGCAATTTCTACGATTGGAACGATTGAGAATGCTGCCCCAACTACGAACAACCATTGTTCAGCTGTAAGAATTGCTACATCAAACACTGTTGTTAATCCAGGAATCACCATTACGCTTAAAAGCATTGCTGCTGATAATAGAATTGCGTAGTTGAACAACTTGTTCTTGAACGCGCCAACTGTGCCAAGTGATTTGTACACTGACTTCACGTTGAATGCGTGGAACAATTGGATTAGACCTAATGTTGCAAACGCCATTGTTTCACCAACCGGGTTCCCCCAATTAGCAATATGAGTTGCGTACCAGAATACAAATAATGTAATTCCACCTTCGAAGAAACCTTGGTAGAAGATACTTGGTAACACACCATTTGATAAGAAGTTCGAGCTCTTACCGCGTGGTGGGTGGTTCATGATATCTGCTTCCGCTTCTTCAAGACCTAAAGCAATCGCTGGGAATACGTCTGTTACTAAGTTGATCCATAAGATATGGATTGGTTCTAGAATTGACCAACCAGCCATTGTCGCAACGAACATTGTCATTACTTCACCGAAGTTTGCAGATAGTAAGTATTGAACAGCTTTTTGGATATTCGCGAATACTTTACGCCCTTCTTCAACGGCAACAACGATTGTTTCGAAGTTATCATCAGCAAGTACCATGTCTGAAGCACCTTTAGAAACCTCAGTACCTGTAATACCCATACCAACACCGATATCGGCTTGTTTAAGTGAAGGAGCATCGTTAACTCCATCCCCTGTCATCGAAACAACTTTACCATTCTTTTGCCAAGCTTTTACGATACGAACTTTATGCTCTGGAGATACACGAGCGTATACAGAGTAAGTTTCAACAGTACGTTCTAATTCTTCATCAGAAATATCGTTTAATTCGCCACCTGTTAATACTCCGTCTTCTTGATCTGGGCGAAGGATCCCTAAACGTTTTGCAATCGCTTGGGCTGTATCACGGTGGTCCCCAGTAATCATAATTGTACGGATGCCAGCTGATTGAGCTACTTTAATCGCAGCCGCTGCTTCCTTACGTTCTGGGTCAATCATTCCTACTAAACCAGCAAAGATTAAATCATGTTCGATTGAATCTGTATCCACTGTTTCAGGAAGAGTATCAATCACTTTGTATGCCATCGCTAACACACGAAGCGCTTGAGTAGCCATTTCTTTGTTTAATTTCATCAATGTTGTACGGTCATCTTCAGTAAACGCAGAAACCTCACCATGTTTTTCAATCTTCGTCACGCGGTCTAATAACATATCTGGAGCACCTTTTGTTGCAACCAAGTACTTACCGTCTTCTAATTGATGAATGGTTGTCATTAATTTACGAGTTGAGTCGAATGGAACTTCCGCAATACGTGGAATGTTTACTAACTCTTCACGTACATCATAGTTTTTATCAAGACCGTATTGAACCATTGCTGTTTCAGTTGGGTCTCCTAATAATGAGTTGTCTTGAGAAATTTTTGTATCGTTAGCTAAGTTCATTACACGAAGCGCGATGTTGTCTTTAGAAATTTCTTCTGACGCATCATGAATTTCGTTGTCATATACCATTTTTTCAACAGTCATTTGGTTAAGTGTTAATGTACCTGTTTTATCTGAACAGATAATTTCAACACCACCTAATGTTTCAACGGCTGGCAACTTACGAACAAGCGCGTTACGTTGCGCCATTTTTTGAGTTCCTAATGCAAGGATAATTGTAGAAATCGCTGGTAACCCTTCTGGAATTGCAGCAACGGCAATCGCAATCGCTGTTAATAACATATGAGTCCATTCGTTTCCTCTAAGCATCCCTACCACGAAGATAATCACGGCAATCACTAAGATCATGATTGTTAGCCATTTACCAAGAGCATCCTGGTTTTCTTGAAGTGGTGTTTTACCTTCTTCAGTGTTCGCTAACATATTCGCGATTTTACCAACTTCTGTATTCATACCAGTACTTGTAACCACACCAACAGCACGGCCGTAAGTTACGTTTGTACTTGAGAACGCCATATTTGTACGGTCTCCAATTCCCACTTCGTCTCCTGTAGGAATCACTAAGTCTTTATCAACTGGAACGGATTCCCCTGTTAACGCTGACTCTTCAATTTTTACTGTATTTACTTCGAATAAACGCATATCCGCTGGCACGACATCCCCAGCTTCAAGGATAACCACGTCTCCGACTACGATGTCTTCCCCTTTAATATGTTCCACATGTCCATCACGTAAAACACTTGCGACAGGTGAAGCCATTTTCTTCAACGCTTCGATTGCTTCTTCAGCTTTTGATTCTTGGAAGACACCTAGCACAGCGTTTAATAACACTACCGCTAAAATAATAATCGCATCCGTTGGGTCAGGTTCACCTTGGTGAGCAAACATAGAAACTACTGCAGCCACTAAAAGTACTAAAATCATGAAGTCTTTAAATTGATCCACGAATTTCTCTAATAGTGATTTTTTCTTTCCTTCTTGTAACGTGTTTGCACCGTATTTCTCAAGTCTTGATGCCGCTTCTTGTGAGCTTAAACCTGAAGGACTTGATTGCACTTCTTTAAACACATCTTCAACAGACTGTAAATATACGGGTTTTGTTTGTTGTTCCAACAAAATACACTCCTTTTCTTTTTCTATAAAAAGAGAGACTTATGCCCATCATCCTTTTGATAATAAACATAAGTCTCACTGTTCAAGATAATACCAGCGAGAATTCGCTTGCTGTTGATATTATCGCAACGATTGGTTGCCAGTTACTCCCTTATAGAGATTGATTATTGTTGTAGTTACTATACCAAATAAGTATCAGATTTGCAAATTTTTTAGATAAATTGTTAACCTTTCTTTTTACCTAAATTTCGCGGATTTTCGCTAAATCCAACCGTTCTAATGACGGCGCATTTTTCGAGATGAAGTACTCATCAAGCGGTTTAGCTTTTAGATTCATCGCTTGTAGCTTTTCATCCATCATCGGCGTTTTCTTAAACACCCATTGCGTCCCATGAAGGATTCCTTCCTGGATTCCCTTTGAGCGCAACCACTCCTTTGCACGTTTACTTTTTTCAATATAATATTCGACCATTTCTTTACGATGTTTCGCAAACATTCCATTTTCAATAAAGAGCGTAAATGTCTTTTGCATCATCACATTCGAATCGTAGTCCATCCATTGCTTCCGTTTCGCAAAAGATTCAACTAACTCTTTTGGTAATACTACAATTCCAATTTTCAAAGCCGAGAATAAAATTGACGAGAAAGATTTAACGTAGATAACACGTCCATCCATATCATAATAATGAAGCGGCGTCGCATTCCCTTCGACAAAGTCCGCCATATAGTCATCCTCGATAATATACACCGAGTACTTGCTTGCTAGTTCCACAATCTTCTTTTTCGTAGACTCACTATAACTTCCACCGAGCGGATTATGAAATCTGGAAATCGTATAGAATAGCGAAAACTCTCCACTCGCAAACAATTCTTCTAAGTGGTTTAAATCAACTTCTCCATCGCTACTACGTTCAATAATTTCATACGGAATGTTCAAGTGTTTCACCAACTCATTCATTCGTGCATAAGTGGGTTGTTCCAGCAATACTTTTTTCCCTTGAATCAGTTGCAATAAAATATAGAGTGCTTGTTGTGTCCCGGTTGTTATGACTAGTTGTTCCTTTGCAGCATACACCCCATACTCTTCTAAAATAGGCATTAACGCCTGAATCAATTCATCCATCCCAGAAGCTTGTTCTTTTCTGGTTAGCTTTAAATCATGTGCGCTTGCAAGCGACTGATTAAAGCAGATGCGCAAATCTTCAATCGGAAGTTGAGAATAGTCTTCCTCGGATTCTTCCAATTGTTTTGCTTCTGAATTCTTTAATACATAATAGCCACTTTTTTCGACTGCATAAATAAAACTTTCATCTTTTAAACTACGCAAGGCTCGTTGTACCGTATCCTTATTCACTCCGTAGGTTGCGACTAGTTCTCGAATTGAAGGAAGTTTATCCCCTTTTTGTAGATTCCCGCTTAATATTTCCTCTTTTAATGCATTTGCTAATTGCTGGTATTGATACATGACACGCCTCCGCTGTACCGGTACAGTTTGTTTTCATCCCTATTGTATCCTCACCTGTCCCGTTTTACAATACAGATACATTGAAACTCGAGGAATAGATATGAAAAAAATATTAATCGCAAACGACTTGCCAGGAATTGGCAAAGTTGCACTCGCACCCGCTATCCCGATTTTCGCTTGTTGCCAGATTGAAACGATGCTACTGCCTACAGTACTTCTTTCATCTCATACCGGCGGATTCAAAAACATCGCGATTGCGGAGCAAACCGAATTTATGAAACAATCCTTAAAACAATGGCAAGAATTGGAATTAAATCCGGACGCTGTTTTGACAGGATACTTCAGAAACTCGGAACAAATTGAATTAATGGTAGATACCATTGGAAAACTACCTGAATCTACACAAGTTTTTGTCGATCCGATTATGGCGGATAACGGAAAACTGTATAGCGGATTCACAACAGAACATGTTGAAGCGATGAGGAAACTTATTCAAAAAGCTGATGTGATTTATCCCAATATTACAGAAGCCTGTCTTTTGACAGATACGCCCTATCCTTCTGGAAAAATCAAGATGGAGTTTACAAGGGAACTCGCTAAAAAGCTTGCCGAACTTGGACCCGAACACATCATTATTACGGGGTGCCCTGATAGCGAAGAACTAACAGGCGTTCAACTTTATATGAAAGAAACGGATGCTTTCTTTGATTTCTACAAAACAAAGTATCCGCATCATTTTTATGGAACAGGTGATACACTCGCGGCTCTTGCAACTGCATGCATCCTACAAGAGATGTCTATAGAAGACGCATTGTCATTCACGTTGAAATTCATCGACGAAGTGCTTCAATTAAGTAGCCAACAACCTGAACAAATTCCATTTGGCCTTCCAATCGAGAAAAAACTTGGAATGCTTACAACAAAATTTACTACTGAGGTGTCATTATGAAAAATACAGATTTAAGAAATATCGTAGAAACAAGCTTATTTGCAGCTTTAATCTTCTTGGGAGTAAGCGTCTTTAGAATCCCAATGCCATTCACAACACAGTTCGTTCATTTCGGGAATGCGCTTGTTGTCGTTGGATGTTTGATTTTCGGAACAAAACGCGGTGCTCTTGCTGCATCTATCGGTCTTGGAATCTTTGATTTATTAAACGGCTACGCTTCAGTTGTTTGGGAAACTATTCTGGAATCCTTAATCGTCTGCTATGTGATTCATCTTGTTTACGAAAAATTATTAAAGAAAAACGACAAGATTGGAAACATCATCGCAGTCGGCGTTGTTGCTGCTATCGTAAAAATCATTGTTAATATCATTAAATACACATTCTTACGCGGAATGATCGTCGGAGGCCTTGCCTTAGTTCCAGCATTCATTCAAGCCATCAATAAAATTACAGGAACGTTTGGATCAGCTATCTTCACAGTAGTTGCAGTTCCAATCGTTTATCCACTCTTCAAAGAAGCACTAAAACGAGTAAGAAGATAAACAAAACAGCTATTACGATTGAATTCGTAATAGCTGTTTCTTTTTCCCTCCACAGAAGGATACTAGAAAAAGTGAAAATCAAATAAAACTCCTCGGAGTTATTGTGGCAATAGTAGGAAATCATAACCAATGTGAATTAGGGAGAGTTGCGATTATTCGCTACTCTCCCTTTGAAGCTTGGTAGGTTTGAGACCTTAGGCTCAAACCGTTATCCTACTATTCTTGCCACAATAACAACTCCGACAAACTCTTAGCACTCTTCTCTTCCCCTCCACAGAGGGCTATTAGAAATACGCAAAAAAGAACTCCTTGGAGTTATTATGGCAATGGTAGGAACTTATAACCAATGTGAATTAGGGAGAGTTACGATCATTCGTTACTCTCCCTTTGAAGCTTGGTAGGCTTGAGACCTCAGGCTCAAGCCGACATCCTACCATTTCTGCCATAATAACAACTCCAAAGGAGTTCTTTCTATTAATTTAGTCTAAATAATACAAGGGGTTCTAATAGCCCTCTGGATTTTTCTTTTGCCAGTTCCATGAGTCGCGAACCATATCGTTCAAGTTCTTTTCAGCTACCCATCCTAGCACTTCTTTTGCTTTAGAAGCATCCGCATAACAAGTTGCGATATCCCCGGCACGACGAGGTGCAATTTTATAAGGAATATCCACTCCATTTTCAGAGATAAATGCTTTTACTAAATCTAATACACTGTATCCAATACCAGTACCTAAGTTAAAGACTTTTGCACCTTTTTGAGCTGCATTGTTTTTAACCGCTAGTACGTGTCCACGAGCTAAGTCGACAACGTGGATGTAGTCACGAACCCCAGTACCATCATGAGTATCGTAGTCGTCACCAAACACGCTTAAGAATTCGCGTTTACCAACAGCCACTTGAGTGATGTATGGCATTAAGTTGTTTGGAATTCCGTTTGGCGCTTCTCCGATTAATCCACTTTCATGCGCTCCGATTGGGTTGAAGTAACGCAAGTTTGTTACTGACCAGTCGCTATCTGAGAAAGCAACGTCATTTAAGATTTGTTCAAGCATTACCTTTGTATAACCATAAGGGTTTGTAGCGCTTGTTGGCATTTCTTCTTTAAAAGGAACTACATTATTCATACCGTATACTGTTGCACTTGAACTGAACACGATATCTTTTACGTTAAATTGACGCATTACGTCTAATAACACTAATGTTCCTGTAATATTGTTGTGATAGTATTCTAAAGGTTTTTCAACAGACTCTCCCACAGCCTTGAATCCTGCAAAATGAATTACTGAATCGATGTTTTCTTTTTCAAAAACTGTTACTAGGAAATCACGATCAAGAATGTCGCCTTCATATAGAGGGAAATCTTTTCCTGTGATTGTTTTTAAACGATTCAATACTTCTGGTGAGCTGTTTGAAAAGTTGTCGACGATAACAACGTCAAATCCTGCTTTGTCTAATTCGATTACTGTATGAGAACCGATATACCCTGCTCCACCTGTTACTAAAATTGCCATTTTTACTTCCTCCCCTTAGTTCAACACGTCTTCTGCGTGATCTTTTTGTAACGTTAAAATACGTGGACCATCTTTTGTAATGGCTAATGTATGTTCGAATTGGCAGCTTAGTCCACCATCTAATGTATGAGCTGTCCATCCATTGCTTTCCATTTCCGCTTTCCAAGTACCAGTATTCACCATTGGTTCAATCGTAATAACCATTCCCTCTTTCAAGCGAAGACCTTTGCCAGGTTCACCGTAATGAGGAACTGCTGGACTCTCGTGAATCGTTGGTCCAATTCCGTGCCCGATAAAATCACGAACAACAGATAATCCTTCACTTTCAACATAAGTTTGAATCGCGTGACCGATGTCCCCAATACGATTGCCAACTTTTGCTTGTTGAATTCCTAAATATAAAGCTTTCTTTGTTACTTCATATAAATGGTCGATTTCTGGAGTGCTTTCGCCAACGATATAGCTCCAGCAAGAATCTGATAAAGCGCCTTTAAGTTCCACGCAGAAGTCAACTTTTACTAAGTCGCCTGATTT
>CALJSD010000186.1 GCA_937976325.1 uncultured Carnobacterium sp. | reverse complement strand
CATGTCCTGCTGATAGCTCGCCACTTTGAACGAGTTCTTGCACAGGAACTGGCAATGTTAATAAACGTAAGAAGTTGGCCACATATGAACGGCTCTTGCCGACACGGTTTGCGACTTCTTCTTGTTTTAATTTCAATGAATCCATCAATGTGCGATAAGCCATGGCTTCATCTAATGGTTTCAAGTTTTCACGTTGTAAGTTTTCGACCACCGCGATTTGAATCATCGTTTCTTCAGAGTAGTCACGTACGATGGCCGGAATCGTTTCTTTCTCGGCTAATTTAGACGCACGCAAGCGACGTTCCCCAGCCACAAGCTCGTAGCCTTTAATTTTCGACTTACGAACGATGATTGGTTGGAAGACTCCATTTTGACGAATGGATTCTGCTAATTCTGCCAAGCCCTCTTCATCGAACTCTTTACGAGGTTGATATGGGTTCGGACGAATTTCTGAAACAGCAATTTGTTGAATTTGTTCTGAATCTTGAACTTGCTCTAGCGCATCGATGGTATCCAAGTCATTCATAAAGAGCGCATCAATACCGCGTCCAAGACCTTTCCCTTTTTGATTTTTACTCATGTGCCAACACTTCCTTTGCTAACTCCATGTACACTTCAGCACCACGAGAGCGTGGATCATAGTCGACAATCGCTTGTCCGTAACTTGGCGCCTCAGATAGACGTACGTTTCGAGGAATAATTGTTTTATATACTTTTTCACGGAAATACTTAATCACATCGTCTTTGACTTCGTTCCCTAAGTTCGTACGCGCATCGTACATCGTTAAAAGAACGCCCTCAATCTTCAACTGCGGATTGAAGTGTTTGCGAACCATTGTGATCGTGTTCATGAGTTGTGACAACCCTTCAAGTGCGTAGTATTCACATTGCACAGGGATTAGAACTGTGTCGCTGGCCGTAAAAGCATTCATCGTCAAATGTCCTAGTGAAGGCGGGCAGTCGATAAAGATATAATCATAGTCATCTTTAATCTTCTTCACGGCTTCCTTCAAGCGTTGTTCACGACGTGGTTGGCTCGTTAACTCGATTTCGGCACCTGCTAACTGAATCGTAGAAGGAGCAATCATCAAGTTTTCGCGCGTTGTCGGTACAATGACATCAGCCATTGGTACTTGGTTCACTAAAACATCATATACATCTTGTTCTAGCTCTCCTTTTTGCACGCCAAGACCACTCGTCGCATTTCCTTGAGGGTCACTATCAATAATCAATACTTTTTTGCCATGAACGGCAAGTGCTGCAGCCAAACTCACTGTTGAAGTTGTCTTTCCAACTCCACCTTTTTGGTTGGCAACGGATATCACACGTCCCATATTCTTCCTCCATGTTTTCTTGTTATAAAAAAGGGAGAATGCAAGCATTCTCCCTCTCGCATGTCTACAAAATGTTCTTCATTTCTCGCAATATTTTGTTCTTTTCTATTGTAACAAAAAAGCGCCTTTTTTTGTAGTCATAGCGGTTTATTTTACGAAAAAAGCTTCGCCCTTATTGCGGCAAAGCTTTCTTTTGTTGTTCATTAAATTGTAAGTACGCGATAGAGTATTCTTTACGCATTTGTTCGCCTTCATCCGTTACCTTGATTTCAACATTTGTAATCAGATTTCCAGCGCCATCTGTCTTGATTTTCAACTCGACCTTAGACGTATCCGTCGTCGCAATCCCAAGAACTGACGTCAACGCCTTACGAATCGATTCATCGTTTCCTGTATACGTCTTCTCATATCCAGAGAATGTCTTCTTCCAAGGCACTTCTTGATGAATTTCCTTCGTTAATTGAATCACCTTTGCATACGGGAAAACAACCGTATTTTGAAGACTTGAGGCTGCCGTGATGGTTTGTTCCCACTTATCTTGATAGTAGCGAATAAATCCAACATTGGCATCCGCAATCACTTCGAGTTGGTTCGTTACCTTCCCAGCATTTTTATCGATTTTTGAGCCGTATCCTGTGCCATCTTTCCACGCGCTAGCACTCGCCACCGTTTGTGCTCCAGGAGTTTTCGACCCTTCCTTATAGTCCGATTGCTTCACGGTAATATGATAATTGGAAACCGACTCTTCAGAACTTACGATTTGGTCTTGAACCGCCTCTGTTGATAAGCCATTTCCACAAGCAGATAAAACGCATAGAAACGCCATTAATACTGTACTTTTAATCCATTTCATGATTTTACCTCCTCCTTATCATCCGTTTTATTATAGCAAACTTCCTTCAAAAATTCTCTTAAAATAATATATTAGAAAAATGGCTACAAAATAAGCTGGGCACTAGGCCCAGCTTACACAGTTTGCGTGGCAACGTCCTACCCTCGCAGGGAGAAACCCCCAACTACTATCGGCGCTAAGAAGCTTAACTTCTGTGTTCGAGATGGG
>CALJSD010000185.1 GCA_937976325.1 uncultured Carnobacterium sp. | reverse complement strand
TACGGCAGTCCTATTGGTTGTCCTTGTGGCGGTAAATGTGTTGAACTATCGTCAAACTGTCGAGCAAGTTGACCGTGTATCTACGATGTTGATTAATAATAATGGAGAGTTTCCCGATGCGCCTGAAGGAGGGATGGCTCCTAAAGAACATCCTGAACACGGGATGCCAAAAGGAATGGAGTTTCGAAAAGACGACCAAATGGCAACGCGTTATGCAGTCGTAAGAGTCGCAAATGACGCAGTTCAATCTGTCGACCGAACTCACTTAGTATCATTAGATGAGGCAGCGCTAAAAGAGTTAGGGCTACGCATTGCTCAAGGAACAACCACAAAAGGATGGGAAGGAAGCCTTCGCTATCAAGTGGCTAAGACGGATGCTGGAACAATGGTTGTCCTTGTGGATGCCAATAGAGAAACGCAACAAGTATCGAGATTAATGATGGTAACGGGGGCTGTCTTTGTTCTCTGTCTAGCAGTGGTGTATGTGCTTGTTCGTCTCGCATCCAAACGCGCGATTCGTCCATTTGTTGAAAACGTGGAGCGTCAGCAACAATTTATCGCCAATGCCAGTCACGAGATTAAGACACCGTTAGCGGTTCTGTCAGCTAATACCGATTTGCTCGCGATGATGGGAACTGAAGCGAAATTCGTCGATAGTAATAAACGACAAATTAAACGACTAAACTCGCTTGTTGAACAAATGTTGATTCTTTCAAGATATGACGAAGGAGAAGCGGCTGCGACGAAAGAGGAAGTCGATTTAGTAGCTGTTACGAAAGCAATCGTTGAAGAGATTTTACCAGTCTTAAATGAAAAAGGACTCCAGGTAGAATTTACTGGCGAGGCACAAACGATTATCACAACGAATAAGAGTGCAATGACGGAACTGATTCGAATCTTGCTCGATAACGCAATGAAGTATACGGTCGGCGAACCAGTGATTACCGTTGAAGCGAAACGCAATCAATTATCCATTGGAAATGAAACAGAGCCGATGACAAAAGAACAGGTCAGTCAGATTTTCGATCGCTTCTACCGTGTAGATAGTTCGAGAAATCGTACGACAGGCGGTAGTGGACTCGGGCTTTCGATTGCGCAGAAGATTGCCGAAACAAACGATGTACAGTTAACAGCAGAACTTACAAGTGAAACGCAAATTCGCTTTCTCATTGAGGGTGAGAAAAATGGATGATCGACTTATCTATGAAGTTTTAGAAGTGGTTGGTGAAATTCCAAGCGGAAAAGTTGCTACCTATGGACAGATTGCTAATCTCATAGGTCGACCGAAAAATGCAAGATTAGTTGGAAAGATTTTAAGTCAGGTAGAAATCTATGGAGACTATCCTTGTCACAGAGTCGTGAATGCAAGTGGAAGACTGGTACCAGGATGGTTTGAACAAAAAGAATTATTAGAAGCTGAAAGAATCATCCTTAAAAGCCCGACAAATGTATCACTCAAAAAATATCAATGGAATCCGGAAGAGGATTAGCCCAATCTACAATTAAGATTGGGCTTTTGTTTTAAAACAAAAAGAAAATCAAAGACGTTGGAAATTATTCCAACGTCTTTTTGCATGCGAAATTATCATATATGGTAATTTGTACTGACCCCAAAAAGTTAGACAATTAATTTAAGCAAAGGATTTAGTT
>CALJSD010000184.1 GCA_937976325.1 uncultured Carnobacterium sp. | reverse complement strand
AGAATCGTCTGTGGTTTTTGCGCTAAATAAGGAATTTGGATGACCCAAAATGTCCATGCAGCAAAATACGCTAGCTTCTTCGTAGACGTATGTTTAATCCAATCACTCACCCCGCCTTCGCTATCTTGAAAAGTTGAACCCAGTTGTCCAACCATCAATGAATACGGGATAAAGTAGATGACTAAAATAATGAGCCACGATGTAATAACCACAATCCCTTGTTGGGCGAAGTTATTAACGACATTCCCTAATCCCCAAACAAAGTTAAATGCAATGAGGGCTATCATCAGCCAGCTCATTTGCTTTTGATCTTTTTCTTCCATAATGCTAACCTCCTAATACCCAATCACCGATTAATCACTCACCGAATAATGATTGACCATTAAATTACTTGCACGCAATAATACTTTATCGAGTAAAGCAGCTGTCTTTTCTTCGATATAGTCACTCATTTGTTGGTTTTCTGCTTCGAAGTCTACTGTTTCGCCTTTTTCAAGAAGAGCGTCAACTTTAGCAATCATCGCTTCTCCACGACACAATGTATTCTTTTGGTAACTTTCAATATCCGCTTGATGTTCCAAGTAATGCGCATCCGCAAGCCCTGCAATTAAGCGGCTTGACCAGTAGAAGGAATCCGTTGAAACCTTCGCAGTGGTATTTGCAAAATATGCTGGCGTTGTGTCCACTTGAGTAAAGAATGGAACAGCCGTTGTAAATGGCATTGACCCATACGAAACCCATTGAATTCCTGTTGTATCATGCGGACGATTTGGACGAATTTGTAGAATCGCTGTTTGACTCGTACGATTAATTCCTACCGTACGGAAACGACGATTGCTCTTACCATCGCCTAAGTTTCCATAAGGATCATATGGTGTAAATTGGTAATGCGTACTCATCGATTCTTTCACATCTTCGACGGTAATCTTGCGATATGGAACGCGTGCCCAAGGAATTTCAAAGCTCGTTGGAGATTGTTCCACTTCTGGGTTAAACATGCGTTGAATATCCCAAGCACGAGGCGTGTTATACAAGCGGTCTTTATCTCGTTGAGAACCAAATGCGTAACGCGGATTGAATGATTCTCCGTCAAAGTTCAAGTTCAAGTGATGACGAATCATAAAGTCTTTCAAATCAGGGTCGCACATAAAGTTTTCTTTGTCTTCAAAATCAAAGAAGTCGCTACCGAGTTGGTTTGGATTTACCACATACGCATCATCCGGTACACGGCGAGCCATCCAGTGATGTCCCCCAATCGATTCAAGCCACCAGATTTCATTCACATCAGAAATCGCAATTCCGTTTGATTCATACGTTCCAGCTGTTTCAAGGAAGTGTCCAAGACGTTCGACCCCTTCTCGCGCCGTTTTAATATAAGGCAACACTAGAGTGAAAATGTCTTCTTCCCCAATCCCCGTTTCCACGAGTGGGTCAGCCCCTAATACACGCGGATTCGTCGAAATTGTTTCTGTCGCACTCACCGCAACATTATAAGCATTAATCCCTGCAGCTCCCCAGATGCCTTCGTTATTGATGGCATTTGGCATGGCTGTATAACGAACTGGATTATCGGGTAAATCTGTTTCAAATCCAGAAATCACAGATTTATAGTGACGTGGTTGATCTTCTGGACGTACCACAATAAATTTCTTTGGAGTGAACTCTCCATTACATGAGTCCTCTGTACGCGCTACTAGCGTTGAACCATCGTAGCTGGCCTTCTTTCCGACAAGAATCGTTGTACATGAATCATGTTCTTGGTCAAATCTCATAAAAACTACCTCCATTTACTTTGTTTCTTCATTTAAATTATAGTCCTATTCGCGCTATTTCTCAAAGAGTTCTTCAGAAATTGCCCCTGAAATTTCTTCCTAAGGATAGGTAAAAAAAAGAACCTAGCGTGAACTAGATTCTTTTGACTCTTACATTATTGTTTTCGTTTTCGATAAACTCTTTCTGCGATGGTAATCGTCGCTGCAATCACCCATAAGACAAGTATCGTTGCAAGCACGTATTGAATATTATAGTAGATTGCAGCGATACAAAGAATCATCCCCACTGCCACAACATAACGAAAATTAAAAGGGGCTACTCGGTGAATATACCAAAACACGAAATCCTCACCAGGATTTTTTGTCACCTTATAATCTTCTCTTAACTCTTGAAACCTCTCCTTAAACTTCTCAACCATCTGAATCCCTCCTATTTTTTATCAGGAATTACCCAAAATAGATAGTAAGTAATAAACACTGTCAGCGCTCCAAGTCCAATTTTCACCCAAATTATCGGGGCAAAGTAAATGGATATGGCCATTAAAATATAGATATAAACAATAATTTTCTTTTTACGACTACGCGCAATCGACTTCGTTTCACGGTAATCTGCGACATATAGTTGGTATAGTTTCGTCTGTTGAAACCACTCTTCAAACCGAGTAGAACTCTTTGAAAAACATACCACTGTTAACAGTAGAAACGGTGTCGTCGGAAGTACTGGGAGCACAATTCCAATTAACCCCAGCGCTAGCGAAAACCACGCGATAATAAAATACACCACTCGCATTCTTTTTCTATTCCTCCTCGGCTAATTGCGCCACTCTTCGATTAATAAAATGCTCTAATACTTTTGTCAGGATAAAGAGTACACCGACAAAATAGAAGAAATAGACAAAATAACTGACGGAGACATTAATCGCTAGAAGGAAGGTTGCCACTAGTACAATCACCCAAAACAACTTCAGCGCAAAAATCCATCTTTGCTTCTTCATCCATTGCTTATCGGTTAATGTATGGTCACCCTTATCAAGTGCGATAATCGTATCAATAAACTTGGTAAAACGTTCTTTCAAGCACTATCTCCTCTCTTTTAGTAAGCATAGTGTAGCACAACGCTAACTACTAGTAAATTTATTTTAATCGATTTTTAATAAACAAAAAAACGCCCCTTTTGAAATCTTGCAATTCCAAAAGAAGCGTCGTTATTTTATTGAATTATTTTTCATTTCTTAACTTCGTAATGAAGTGTTCGATACGATCTAACGCTGTCTTCAAGTCTTCGATTGAGTAAGCGTAAGAGATACGTAGGAATCCTTCCCCTGAGTCCCCAAAGGCTGTTCCTGGAACAACGGCTAAGCGTTCTTCCTCTACTAAGCGCATTGCGAATTCCTCAGAGCTTAATCCGAATTGAGAGATATTTGGAAAGATGTAGAAAGCCCCAAATGGTTCAAAGCAAGGAATACCTAAGTCTTTGAAACGTTTCACCAAGTAACGGCGACGTTGGTTGTAGCTATCGCGCATTTCCACAATATCCTCTTCAGAATTACGTAACGCATCCACACCCGCATATTGGCTAAGTGTTGGAGCTGACATAATCGCAAATTGGTGAATCTTATACATTTGTTCCATGATGGTTGCTGGAGCTAAGGCATATCCAAGTCTCCATCCAGTCATCGCAAATGCTTTTGAGAATCCTCCGATTAAAATCGTACGGTCACGCATGCCATCGATTTCAATCACTGATACGTGAGGTTTTCCAGTGTATGTTAATTCTCCGTATAGTTCGTCAGAAACAACGATAATATCGTGGCGTTTCAACACTTCACAAACCGCTTCTAAGTCTTCACGTCCCATTACAGCCCCAGTTGGGTTATTTGGGAAGTTCATTAGAATCGCTTTTGTTTTTGGTGTAATCACTGCTTCTAAATCTTCTGGCGTGATACGGAATTGATTTTCTTCTTTTAACGGAAGAATCACAGGAGTTCCATCGGCCATTGTTACGGCTGGAACGTATGATACATAACCTGGGTCACAAATAATCACTTCATCCCCTGGGTTCAAGAGGACACGCATTGAAATATCAACGGCTTCACTTCCCCCAACGGTAATCACACATTCGTGCATTGGGTCATATTTTACCCCGTGACGGCCTTCAGTAAAGACACACACTTCTTCACGAAGCTCTTTTAACCCTGCATTAGCTGTATAGAAAGTACGGCCTTCTTGCAACGCTTTAATCGCTTCTTGACGAATATGCCAAGGCGTATCAAAATCAGGCTCTCCAACCCCTAGGGAAACAATATCCTTGTATTCACTCGCCATATCAAAGAAACGACGAATCCCTGAAGGTTTCAAGTCCTTAATTTTATTATTTAACATATTTTCTAAATTCATGGAGTAACCACCTGACGTTTATCATCTGCTTTACCGACAAACATTGTGCCGTGATCTTTGTATTGTTTTAATACAACATGTGTTTTAGTAGATTGTACTTCTTCAATCACTGAAAGACGTGAAGATACGAAGTTCGCGATTTCACGCATTGGCGCTTTTTTCAATTGCACCATGAAATCATACCCACCTGACATTAAGTAGACAGCTTCCACTTCTGGGAAATGATAGATTTTTTCCGCAATACGGTCGAACCCTTTTCCTTTTTGAGGATTTACTTTTAATTCGATAATCGCTGAAACATTCACGTTATCAGTTTTTTCCCAGTTGATTAATGTATGGTAGCCACAAATAATTTTGGCTTCTTCCATCTCTTTAATACGACGTTTCACTTCATCCACGTCAATTTCTAATAAAGAGGCAATTTCTTCTGGTGTTAAACGACTATTCTTCTCGATTAATTTTAAGATTTGCTCGTTCACTTCTTTGAACATAGGCTTTCCTCCTTTAGTCGCGTCCGCAACTTTATGTACTTATCTATTGTACCCTTTTTTTGCTAGAATTCCTAAGAATTTATTGCGACTTTATGAAATTTATAAATATTATAAAAAAACTCTCTTCCATGATAGAAGAGAGCTTCATATCTTTATTCCGCTGTTTGTTCAAAGTGAGCAACTAAGTCGTTGATTACTCCACTGGATACGATTGTGTCGATTTGTTTCATCGCATGGTACACGCTATCTGATTTTGAAGAACCGTGTGATTTCACAACTGCTCCTTTAAGACCAAAGAGCACCGCACCCCCAAATTGTGAGTAGTCCAATGTGTTCTTTAAGCCGTAGAAGGTGTTTTTCAATAAGAGCGCGCCAAGTTTTCCTTGGATTCCTTGCCCTTTGATGCCTTCTTTTAGAAGCCCCATCATCGCAAGCGCTGTTCCTTCGATTGTTTTCAATACGGCATTCCCTGTAAATCCGTCTGTCACAACGACATCCGCAGCACCTGTTAAGATGTCACGAGCTTCCACGTTTCCGACGAAGTTTAAGCTGTCATCTTCTTTCAAGAGTCCATATACTTCTTTTGCGAGTTCGTTCCCTTTTCCTTCTTCGGCTCCATTATTTAATAAGCCGACTGTTGGGTTTTCATAGCCAAGAACGTATTTTGAATAGTAGCTACCAAGAATACCGAATTGGTGAACATTTTTCGGTTTACATTCCGCGTTCGCACCAACGTCCATCATAATAAATTGACGGTTGTCTTTTCCAAGAACAGGCAACACTGGCATTAATCCTGGACGGTCGATTCCTTTAATACGGCCAACCACTAATAAACCAGCCGTTAGAAGAGCCCCTGTATTTCCGCAAGAGAAGAGCGCGTCGGCTTCCCCTTCTTTCACAGCTTTAGCCGCAACGACCATTGAAGCGTCTTTCTTTGAGCGAATCGCTTTAACCGGTTCGTCATCAGAGTTGATTTTTTCTGAACAGTGAATCACGCGAATATTTGGAAGTGATTCCTCCAAGCATGCATTCACTTTTGCTTCGTCTCCGTATAATTGAAACTCGACAGTTGGCATTTCCTTTGCTGCAAGGACGACCCCTTGGACGATTTCTTTTGGAGCATTATCTCCACCCATCGCGTCAATTGCAATTCTTACCATTGTTGTTCCTCCTCTTCTAGCCACGTGGCCGTGAAGTTATCCATTGATTTCTTTCGTTGTTTGTTCGATAAATTCCTTCATGCGTTTTGTCTCGGCTTTTTCTCCTGCTGGATCTTCCGAAGCATAAAGGATGGCATCTTTACGTGCTTGTTCTAGTATATCATAATCTCGTATTAAATCGGCAATCTTAAAGTCTGGAATACCGGACTGTTTTACCCCAAATACATCCCCAGAACCGCGAAGCTCCAAGTCTTTTTGACTGAGATAAAATCCATCTGTCGACTCGCACATAATGCGCATGCGCTCTTTCCCATTTTCGGTTTTTGGACTTGCCACTAG
>CALJSD010000183.1 GCA_937976325.1 uncultured Carnobacterium sp. | reverse complement strand
TGTATTGGTCGAGTCCACCGATGATATTTAATAGGGTGGTTTTCCCTGAACCCGATTGCCCGAGAATCGAGACGAACTCATTTTCACGGAAGCGAATCGAGATATCTTTCAACGCGTGAAACTCTTGGTTACCTGTATGATAAACTTTTGAAATATGTTGTAGCTGTAGCATCACCAAGCTCCTTTCATCAATGACTCTAGTGTACCACAGTTGTAAGGTGCCAGCATAGGACTGGAGTCGGGATTTTAGTAAAAAGTTGGCAGAAAGAAATGTTGAAACTCCTTATAAAATCTGTATAATAGGAATACAACACAAAAAAGGAGTACAACCCATGACAACAATTGATAAAGTGGCTCTGATGGAGCAAGCCAAAGAAGTTTTAAAGAATGCTTACTGTCCGTATTCAAAATTCCCTGTAGGAGCTGCGGTTTTATATAAAGATGGCCGTGTGATTACGGGAGCGAATATTGAGAATGTATCGTTTGGGGTAACCAACTGTGCAGAACGTAGCGCGATTTTCTACGGAGCTTCACAAGGCTATCGTAAAGGCGATATTTTAGCGATTGCCGTTGCGGGGGAAACAGAAGGATTCTTGCCACCTTGTAACATTTGTCGTCAAGTGATGGTTGAGTTTTGTGGACCAGATACTCTAGTATTCTTATTGAATGGAAAAGGCGAAATTCGTGAACTACGCTTAGAAGAATTAGTTCCTTATTCATTTGTAAGCTTAGAAATGTAATCAAATCCTATAAGAAATGAAGCAGCGAGTCGTTGCTTCGTTTCTTTTTTTGTCCAAAAAATTGAAAAATAAAATCGACGGTTTTCGCTGGATCTATTCCGAAAACTGAATTTTTAGAATATAATCGCCCGAGTTTCTAGTGATTGAAGGATATAAAAGTTATTCAGCAGGTTGCTTGAATAGCGATTAGAAATCCGGATGCAAGATCCATTTCTAAAGGGATCTCCTATAAAGTGATAGGCGAACTTATACAAAATTTGTTTGATTTAAAGAGTGTTGAAATGAGTTCTTTGTATAAAATTTTCTCGCGCCATTTTTGCATTTAAAAAAGTAAAATGTAGCATATATGCTACACTTCAAAAAATGATATCTTCAAATCCTAGCGGATTTGGCCATAAAGGCTGTAATGGGGCACCGACTTGAGCCAAAGTCTCAAGTTCTACCAAGCTTCAAACTGACTCTACGGGAATTCCCTAGAGTCAGTAATTCACATTGGTTGCCATCCCCCATTACTGCTATTATGGCATCCGCTGGATTTTTCGGTATCATTTTTTTAATTGGATTGGCGACCAGTCTTTCTGCTTGCAAGTGGGGAGGGACTGTTTTATACTGAAGTCAACCAAATAGGTTTACACATTTTTGCAGGAGGTGTACGATGTATCAACCAGAGAAATTAAAAGAGAGAAGAGTGGCGCAAGGACTCACGCAACAAGAGCTCGCTAATGCACTGGGCGTCTCTAAGCAGGCTTATTCTGCATGGGAGCGTGGAGTGAAGGTGCCAGCTTCCGATAAAGTAGAACAGCTGGAGAAGCTTCTATCTGTGCCAAAGGGATATTTTACAGAAATAGAAATTGTACGACTATACCATACGCTCACGCCGCCAAATCAAGAGAAGGCGGTGCGCTATGTCCGCGCGCTTGCAACCGAGGAACAAACGCCAAAAGTGGTGCCGATGAAGAAGAAACTGGTCGCGTATCATGTGTACGAGAAGATGTCGGCCGGGATTGGGGCGACGATTTACAACGACCGAGACTACGATACGGTTTACTACGATGAAGAGTTGGCGCATGATTTTGCGTCATGGGTATCGGGGGACTCGATGGAACCACGCTACCACAATGGATCAGTGGCGCTCATTCGTGAGACGGGATTCGATTATGACGGAGCGGTCTATGCGGTGGTATGGAACGGGCAGACGTTTATTAAGCGTGTGTACCGTGAAAGGGACGGGTTGCGTTTAGTGTCGTTTAATCCGGACTATGCGGACTTATTTGCTCCGTATGAGGAAGAACCACGAGTGGTAGGAATGATTGTTGGAAACTTTATGCCGTTGGAGGGATAAAGATGGGCTGCTTTGACTATTCGAAGGAACCGAGAAGCGACATTGCCTTTGTGGATATGAAGTCCTTTTACGCGAGTGTGGAATGTGTGGCAAGAGGCCTGCATCCGTTGAAGACGTCGCTATGCGTGATGAGTAGAGCGGATAATTCGGCGGGGTTGATTTTAGCATCCTCCCCAACGTTCAAGAAGGTCTTTGGGAAATCCAATGTCGGTCGTGCCTACGAGTTGCCCTTTGATGTCAAAACACGTCGTTTTAGTTATGCCAATGCACGTCGTCAAGGAATCGAAGTGACGCCACAATATGTGCGCTTTATCGAAAATTGGGCGAAGGTGACGCATATCGTGCCGCCTCGGATGGACGAGTATATTAAGGTGAACATGCAAATTCAACGCGTGTTTCAAAACTTCGGCGGACCTGAGGATATTTTTCCGTATTCGATTGATGAAGGGTTTATCGATTTAACGTCGTCGCTGAATTATTTTGTGCCGGATGATGCCTTGTCTAGACGGGAAAAGCTCGACCGCGTGTCTGCGGATATCCAACGAGCGATTTGGAAGGAGACGGGGATTTACTCGACGGTTGGAATGTCGAACGCGAATCCTCTCCTGGCTAAATTGGCGCTCGATAATGAAGCGAAGAAGATTCCGCATATGCGTGCAAACTGGTCGTATGAAGATGTCGAAGAGAAGGTCTGGGGAATTCCAGAGATGACAGACTTCTGGGGCATTGGCTCGCGGATGGAGAAGCGGTTGAATGCCTTAGGGATTTATTCGATTCGCGAACTGGCTAATGCCAATCCTGACCGATTGAAACAAGCGCTTGGCGTCGTGGGACTCGATTTATGGTTTCACGCAAACGGCATTGATGAGAGTAATGTGCATGTGCCGTACCGCCCCAAATCAAGAGGGCTCGGGAACTCGCAGGTGCTTCCGCGCAACTATGTTCGTCAGCGCGATATTGAAATCGTGCTTCGCGAGATGGCAGAGCAGGTGGCGATTCGCATGAGACGGATTAAGAAGAAGGCGACGGTTGTTTCGATTCATGTAGGCTACTCGAAGGACGAAGGCTTGTCGTCGATACAGGCGCAGCGCAAGATTGACCCGACGAATCGCACTTCTGTGTTATCGGAAGTCGTGTTGGAACTCTTTCGTAAGAAATACAAAGGAGGTGCGGTGCGTAATGTGGCGGTGCGGTATTCCGGATTTGTCGAAGAAAGCTTTGGACTCATTTCACTATTCGAAGATATTGAAGCAGTTGAGAAAGAAGAAAGGCTCCAGACGGCGATTGATACGGTCCGCGACCAATACGGATTCACCTCGCTTTTAAAAGGGAACGCGCTGGAAGGTGGTTCGCGCGTGGTGGCTAGAAGCAAGTTAGTCGGAGGACATTCCGCTGGAGGATTAGACGGTTTGAAATAATGGAAAGAGCGTATTTGCCGTATCGCTCGGCAAGAGAGCACAAGGATCGCGGCATGGCGAAGTGGATGGGTTTTTTCCTATCTGAACATACGACGTCCCTAAAGGATGAACGTAAGCGCGTCGACCAGACGAGTCTGCTGACGACGGAAGAGAAATGGATGTTGCTATCGCAATTGTATGTTGGGAAGTTGCAGGCCAGTATTACGGTGCCGTATCGGATGATGCGACAAACGCTCATTGGTGAAGTGAGTGAATTATACGAGAGTGAAATCTCGCTAAAGACAGAAGAGGGCTACCGTCGCATTGCTGTGGAAGAGATTCTGCAAATTCAGTTGGTGGAAGGTTAGAATAAAAACGTTAGGTATTGTTTAGTAATAGAAAAGAAAAAGGGTGAATAGAATGTCGAGAATAAAAAAAGATACAATTGAGGCTAAAGGAATTGCTGTTCAGGTTTATACTGAGGATTTTGAAAGTGAATATATTAGTCTTACAGATATTGCAAGATATAAAAACCCTCACGAACCTAAAGATGTGGTGAAGAATTGGTTAAGAAGTAGGGATACTATCGAATTTCTTGGTTTATGGGAGACTCTTCATAACCCTAAATTTAAAGGGGTCGAATTCGACTCCTTTAAACAAGCTTCAGGGTCAAATGCTTTTACGTTATCTCCACAAAGATGGATAGTAAATACGGATGCGATAGGGATAGTATCTAAGTCAGGTCGCTATGGAGGAACATTTGCTCATCCGGATATAGCGATGGAATTTGCATCGTGGGTTTCAGCCGAATTTAAACTTTATTTAATTGAAGACTATAAACGCCTCAAAGCAGATGAAAATTCAAAACTATCATTTAATTGGAATTTAAACAGAGAAATTTCTAAGATTAATTATAAAATTCATACAGATGCAATCAAAGAATATTTAATGAGAGATCTTACAAATGAACAATTGAATTATAAGTATGCTAGCGAAGCTGATATACTTAATGTCGCATTGTTCAACAAAAGAGCAAAAGAATGGCGTGAGCAAAATCCAAATTTAAAAGGTAATATGAGAGACTACGCTAGTTTAAATGAGTTGTTAGTACTAGCGAACATGGAAAGCTACAATGCAGTTTTAATAACTAAAGGGATGAAGCAGAAGGAGAGAATGATTGAGTTACGAACTTTAGCAAGAAATCAACTTTTTTCAATAGAAAAACTGAATGGGAGAGGGCTTAAAGAATTAGAACGACTTAGTGAAAGGTAATAGAAATAGAGAATTATATTACTAGCAAAGTGTTAAAGTGAGCGAATTATACGAGAGTGAAATCTCGCTGAAGACAGAAGAAGGCTATCGCCACATTGCAGTGGAAGAGATTCTGCAAATTCAGTTGGTGGAAGGCAAATAAATATTTGTGTTGCGATTGTATCGCAAATGTGTTGTTTTTTGATGTTGTTTCTTTTATAATAATAGTACTAGAATAACAGAGGTGAGACTATGGCAAATATGAAAACAGCGAGTGTCAACGTAAGAATACAAGAAGATATCAAAAAACAAGCAGAAGAAATTTTAGATCAATTAGGACTTCCAAGAGCGGTAGCGATAGATATGTTTTATAGACAGATTATCCTAAACAAAGGTATTCCTTTTGAGTTAGTGATTCCAACTGCTCCGAAATCACGTGAAGAACTCACAAAAGAAGAATTTGATAAGATGATGAAAGTAGCCATTAAACAAGTAGAAAAAGGACAAACAACACCGGTAGAAGAAGTTTTTGAGGAACTATATCGAGGTATGTAAATGGAACATTATAGGATAGAGATTTCTGATTTAGCTAAGGCACAGTTAGTTGAAATTAGAGATTATATAGCTAAAGAGTTATATTCTCCAGCAACTGCCAGAAAGACGCTACATTTATTAGAAAATAATATCCTTTCTCTTTCTAAATTACCCCATCGACATGAAAAAGTGGAGGATAAGGAATGGGGGAATAAAGGGATTAGGAAGTATCAGGTGAAGAACTTTCTCATTTATTATTCTATTCATGAAGAAAGTCGAGTTGTTGCGATTCTGGGTATTATGTATGCTAAAAGGAATCCAGCTTATTTATTGAAAAAGTTACAGTAAATGAATATTCAAAACACTGTTTAAGAGTATCCAATTATTGAACGTCCCCCGTTATTCACTAGAGTTGACGGGGGCGTTCTTTTTTGCTAAAATAGTCGTGTTGTAATTGTGAAGCACCACAGCTACAACCGCTCGGATTAGAGTACAAAAGAC
>CALJSD010000182.1 GCA_937976325.1 uncultured Carnobacterium sp. | reverse complement strand
GTACAACCACCTTGCTCACGAGCTGTGTTAAGACCTTGTTTTTGTACTCTCAAGATTTAAGTAACTGTACAACTCATAACCTCAAAACAATGAATTGATAGTAAAATAAAAAAATTAAAAATTAAAAAACAAAAAATTCAATCACCAATTGGTAATGTGATTGCACATATTGTCGCTTATGTTTTATTCTTCATCTATGTAATGCCAATCGTATTTATTATTTTGTATTCATTTACAAAACCGTTAGCCATTAAACAGGGTGAAATTTCATTAGCGAACTTTACGTTAGAAAATTACCAACAACTCTTTACAAGTCCTTCAGCATTTTCTCCTTACTTAATCAGTTTGGTATATGCTGGATTGGCGGCAGTGTTAGTAACGATTTTAGCAATTGTAATTGCAAGAATCGTTCGTCGTAACACATGGAAATTTGATTTCCTTTTTGAATACGGTGCATTAGTACCTTGGATTTTACCATCAACATTGATTGCTTTAGGATTCTTATTCACATACAACCAACCAAGATGGATTATCTTAAACTGGGTATTAATCGGTACTGTTGTTATCTTACTAATTGCTTTTATTGTTGTTAAATTACCATTCTCATATAGAATGGTGAGAGCTGTATTCTTCAGTATTGATGATGAATTAGAAGAAGCATCTCGTAGTATGGGAGCCTCGACTTTCCAAACGATGATTAAAGTTATCATTCCATTTATCTTGCCAACAGTATTATCTGTAGCAGTATTGAACTTTAACAGCTTATTATCAGACTTTGATTTATCCGTATTCTTATATCATCCTTTATTCAAACCTTTAGGTATTGTTATTAAGGAAGCCAGTGATGAAACAGCAACTACGAATGCTCAAGCAATGACTTTTGTATATACTGTAGTGCTAATGATTATTTCAACAGCAGCATTGTACTTAACAAGAGGAAGAAACGCTAAGAAATCAAAGAAAAAGAAATAACATTCAAAAGGCAGTGAATTTACCTCATTGCCTTTTTTTATTGGAGGAGATATTTTGAAAAATCTAGTGTTTGACATGGGGAATGTTCTAATCGAATGGAATAGTGAGAAAATTTTAAAGGCTATTACTGATGATATACATTTACAAGACTTGTTAAGAAAAGAAGTTTTTGAGACTGGCTTATGGGTGGAAACCGATGAGGGTGTGAAGACTAGGGAAGAAGTGATAGAGATAATCACTGGTAAATTAGGTGAAAAGTATAGAAATGAAATTACTCAGCTTTTAAGATATTGGTATAAATACGTGGATGTCTTTACTAAAGTTCAAGATAGAATAATTGAGCTTTCAAAAAGCGGTTATAGTATTTACATTTTATCAAATACGGCTTTTACTTTTTATGATTTGGTAAAAGAAGGATATTTGCCAGCGACCTCCGTTGCAAAAGGCATGGTGCTTTCTTGTGAAGAAAAAGTATTGAAACCAGATGAAAAAATCTATAACATACTTCTTGAACGCTACAATCTGGATCCTCACGATACAATGTTTTTTGATGATTTGCCAAAAAATATTTGGGGAGCAGCGCGTTGCGGAATTAATGGATTTGTTGTAGAAAATGAAAGTGAATTATTAACTTACTTAGATAAGTTAAGGGAGGAAATGAATTGGCGACAATTAAGGACATTGCTAAATTAGCAGGTGTTTCTCACGGAACAGCCTCTAATGTTTTAAACCAGAGAGGTAATGTCAGTTCAGAAAAGATTTCTAAAGTCCTAAAGGCTGCGAAAGAATTAGGTTATACGATTAATCCTCAGGCTCAACTGTTGAGAAAAGGCTTCTCGAATAAAGTGGTTGTTTTTATTCCCTTTGTTTTAAAAGAACATTATTCTGTGTTCTATGAGAGCTTATTACAGCAGGCTGAAAAAGAGAGTATTGACGTTGAAGTTTTCTATTTTAAAGAAAAAAACTTACGCAGTATCGTGGAAAAGGAGAGTTTGTTAAAACCTTCTGTAGCAGTATTTGTTGGGTATGTTCCAAAAGAAGATGTATTAACAGTGTTTCAAAAAGACACTAAAATCCATTTTGTTGATGTTTTGGAGGATGCAAACAAATATGGTGTTATCTCTTTTGATTATACTCTTTTAGCAAAAGAGTTAATAAAACGATTGAATAAAGGCAATCAAAAATTACTGTTAATCGATTATAAATTCGAGAATGGAAAATCCTTATCTGAAGATATTTTAAATGAGATTTCTGGTCATCTTTCAATCGAGAGATTTTCGATAAAAAATAGGCAAGATTTAATTCGATTGTTTGAACAATATGTAGGTCTTGAAGAATTTAGTGCCATTTTTGCAATCGATAGAGAGATTCTTAGAAATATTCAAGAAATTCAGTCTTGGTTAGGAAGAGGTCGATTAGAGAATATATATGCTCTAGATAGTTTTCAACTTATTCGTGCAAAGAAAAATATTTTTGAGTTAGATTATAAGTTGTGTGCTAAAAAGGTCATCGATTTAATTAAAACTGGAGAAATGGGTCGTATTCTGATGACACCGGAAGGGTTTAGAGCTAAAAATGTTTATACGAAATATGCCAATCCTCAAAAGATACGATTGCTAACGATTAGTTCTCCAACCACTCGTGTGTTGAAATTCTTATCAGGTATTTTTGAACATGAGACAAATATTCGTATTGAGATAGATGAATTGGAATCATCAGAGTACGATGTTACGAAAATTAAAAATAGTGCATTTAAAAAAGGGTATGATTTAATCCGTCTGGATATGGCGGTGTTACCTGAAGTGGCGGAGGATCTTTTTGTTCCTTTAGAGGATGTAGAAGGTAGCAAGAAACTTCTTAATCAGTTTGATGAGAAATTACTAAGCGAGTTTATGTATTCTAATAAAAAATGGTATGGTGTTCCTTTAGACGTTTCCGTTCAATTACTTTATTATCGTAAGGATTTATTTTTAAATAAATTAGTTCAACGAGAATTTTATGAGCGATTTAGAAAAGAATTAGTTGTACCACAAAGTTATGAAGAATTTGACTTGATTTGCCAATTTTTTACAAAGAATAAAAATAAGGCATCTCAAACAGAATATGGTCATAGTATTGCGATGAAAACTCCGCTCGTTACTTCTTGTGATTTCTTACCAAGATACCGTGAGCAAGTGTTAAATCAAGTTGATAATCCTTATCAAACGGCTTTAGAACAATATAAGGCTAGTTTAAAAACCAGTGATCAGAACAAAGATAAATGGTGGGGAGATATTGTTCAGGAATTTGCTGAAGGGAAAACAGCCATGATGACTGTCTTTTCTAACTATTCAACGGTGCTTGCTGGGCAGTTGCAAAATGATATTGATTTTGGTGTTGCTCGTATTCCAGGGAAACAACCACTGATTGGTGGAGGAACAGTAGGGATTGTAAAAGAAAGTAAGATGAAAGACCAAGCTCTATTATTTTTAGAATGGTTGTATAGTGACGAGATTTCTAAACTAATCGTAGCGCTTGGAGGTATGATTCTTAGTAAAGAGGTTCTAAACAATCAAGAATTAATGGAAATGCATCCTTGGTTAACGCATTTAGAAAAATCTATTCAATTAGGGAAAAGACAAGTTTGGAATAACCAAAAATTCAGTTTGTCGTATCAAATTGAACTGGGTGAAAGAGTATTACACGATGTTTATAACGATTAAAGAGATAAGATTTCTTCTTATCTCTTTTCTTTTTGCAAGTGTAACATTTTTGTTACGTAACATAATTGTTACACCCTAAGTTGGGAAAGTTCAGTTGTATCAAAAGTGATACGTATCATTTTTGATACAAAATCATTCGAAAACAAAAAGTGTATCATCTGTGATACGTATCATGCATGATACACTTTGCAACAAAAAAATACCTTTGAGAAATTCTCAAAGGTATTTTGTGTTATTATCTACGGTTTTGTTTACCAGCGTTACGGCCACCAGTTTTGTTTTGACGTTGTGCGAACGTTTCTTGTTGTGTTGCTTTTTGAGCTGTTTTACGTGGTGTTGTACGTTGTGGTAACACGATATTGTCATGGTTTAATTCTTCGTCGATTTGAGCTTTAATTTTTGGACGAATGTAAGTGTTTTGAATCCATGATTGTAAAATTTGGATAAGGGCAGAGATGAAGAAGTAAATACCAACCCCAGCAGGTGATTGGAATGTCATCAAGAACATCATTACTGGAAGTACGTAGTTCATTGAACGACTTTGTTTTTTCGTTTCTTCGTCCATTCCCATTTGGCTGACTACTGATTGAACGTAGTAAGCTACCATTGTCGCAAGGGCAATTGGTAAGAATTGTGCTCCAAGGTTGATTCCCATGAAATCACTGCTTGAAATTTCGTTTGATAAAAGAATCGCGTTATACAATCCACTCCAGATTGGTAATGTGATCAAGATTGGTAAACATCCTGAACCAAGACCGCCCATTAATGAGACATTGTTTAATTTGTATAACTCCATTTGTTCTTGTTGAATGGCAAGTTTTTCTTCAGGAGTTGATGCTTGTTCTGCACGAGCAGTAATCTCAGCAATATAAGGTTTTAATACTGCCATTTTTTCTTGTTGGACAAGCATTGCTTTCATTTGATGGAATTGTGTTGGCATCAAAATGACACGAACAAGTACTGATACGATAACAATCGCAATCGCGTAGTTTCCGTTAAATACGGAAGCAATTTGGTTTAATAACCATTGTGTTGGAACTACTAAATAGTTATAGAGCCAACCAACTGGTTCATGATCTGCATTATATTGAACGGTACATCCCGCAAGTAGTAGGGGAAGAACTGTTGCAACTAATAGCAGTTGAGCTTTTTTATTTAGTTTCATAATCACTTTCCTTTTCATTTAATAACATGATTTATTGTACACGTGTTTCGTTGAAATAGCAACGTTCTTTATATAATTTGAAACTTTGTGTATAGCGGTGCGTCATGGACTTCACTTTCTTCATAGCGATCAACGCGACCATATGGGGATACGGAAGCTTTGACTCTTTCGATAAAACGAGTAACGGCTTTTTCTTCGCCTTGTGCAACGACAAAAACTGAGCCATCCATTTTATTTTGAACCGTGCCACAAATATCCAGTTGAATCGCGAGTTGCTGCGTGAAAAAGCGGAATCCGACGCCTTGAACATGTCCCCAAACACGAATTTGTCTTGTAATCATAGAAAGACCTCCAAAAAATAGAATTATTTTGTCATCTCTATGAAACAAGATTACCATGATTTCGCAAAATTTGGTATACTAATAAACGAGGTGAAAACATGTTTAAAGTAATTGAGACAGCAGGTCAAGATGAACCGTGGTGGTTTTTCGATGACTGGGAAAAAATGATTGTTTCGACTGAAGAATTTTCTTCTTTAGAAGAAGCAAAAAACAGTTTCCAACAGCATGAAGCAAGACTTGCTTCTAACTTTCCAGAAAAACGATCAAAAGGAACAAGCGCCATTGCCTTTTGGGATGAGAAAGAACAAGATTATTGTGTGGCGTGTGAATGTGATGTTCAAATTTTCCATGGGCTGATTTTAGTCGATGAAAATAATCAATTAGTAGAGGAGAAAGGAGAAGAACGTGGCTAAACAAACGAAGAAAAAAACACAAAGAAAAAATACAAAGAATACCAATCCGTTTTTATCGATTGAAGCTGTAGCCGTATTTATTATTGTCTATAGTTTATTAGCAACTTTTCAGTTAGGATTCTTAGGAAAATTCTTTGCTAACCTGATTCGTTTCTTTATCGGGGATTTATATGCCTTTGGTGGAGTGTGCGGAGTTCTTGCAGGGTTCGGGATGTTATTCCGCGGACGTATGCCTAAGATTATATGGAGATGGACTGCTGCAGCCATTTCATCAAGCGTGGCACTTCTCTTATTCGTGTCTGTGATGACTTATAGTAGCTTTACTAGTTCAGGTTCACCTGTTTTCCAAGAAATGATGAATCGTTTCATGGTGGACTTTACGTCTAATACCGTTTCTCAACGACTCGGTGGTGGGGTATTAGGAACACTTCTTTACTCTTGTACGTATTTCCTTGTTTCACAATGGGGAACTTATTTAATCGTATTCCTATTATTAGTATGTAGCGGACTCTTAATCTTCAATGTGCATTTAAGCGACGTGATGGATTTTGTACGTACGCAAACAGCGAATGCTTCTGAAAAGTTAGCCGAGCGTAAAGCCGAACGCGAAGCACGCCGTTTGGAAGAAGAACAAGAAGCTGAGGAAAAAGTTGTGGCAACACCTATAGCACCGGCTCCTGCTCCAGTACAAACAGAAACACCTGAAAAAACAAAAGAACCAAGAAAACCGCATTCGTTATTAGACCGAATGAAAGATGTGTTCTTTGATGAATATGAAGATGAAACATTAACAGAGGACGAATATGCAACGTCTCCAATGGTAGAACCTATTGAACCGATTCCACCTGTGGAACCAGTAGCACCTGCTCCAGTGGCACCAGTGATGCCACCGCAACCAGAAGCACCTGTTTCAGTTCAAAAACCAGAAGAGCCAGAATTTGAAGATGATGGGGAAGACATCGGGGAACTTTCAATGAGTGGGGAACAAGATGACGAAGATTATCAATTGCCTCCAGTAACCTTATTAAATCCCGTACAACATTCAGACCAATCGAATGAACGTACGATTGTGGAACGAAATATGCATATTTTAGAGCGTACGTTTGCAAGTTTTGGGGTGGATGCTAAAGTAATGCCAAACCCAATGATGGGGCCAGCTGTTACAAAATACGAAATTCAACCAGCGATTGGTGTGAAGGTAAGTAAGATTGTGAACTTGAGTGATGATATTGCTCTAGCACTTGCGGCCAAAGATATTCGTATCGAAGCTCCAATTCCAGGAAAACCTTATGTAGGGATTGAAGTTCCAAATAGCCAAACAAGTTTTGTGTCGTTTAGCGATGTGATTCAATCGGCTCTTCAATCTCCAAAACCTTTAGACGTACCATTAGGAAGAGATATCTCTGGTAATGTTCGTCTTTGCGATATTACGAAAATGCCACATATGTTAATTGCCGGTTCAACCGGTTCTGGTAAATCCGTATGTATTAACGGCATTATCACAAGTATTTTAATGAAGACAAAACCACATGAAGTGAAATTAATGATGATTGATCCGAAGATGGTAGAGTTGAATGTGTATAATGGCATTCCGCATCTATTAACTCCGGTTGTAACGAACCCTCGTAAAGCAGCTCAAGCCTTACAAAAGGTTGTTGCTGAGATGGAAAAACGTTACGAATTATTCGCTTCAATGGGAATGCGTAACATCGATGGATATAACGCTCATGTCGAACAATATAACCGTGAAACGGGCGAAAATAACCCAACACTTCCTTATATCGTCGTAATCGTAGACGAACTTGCGGACTTAATGATGGTGGCAAGTAATGAAGTGGAAGATGCGATTATTCGTCTTGCGCAAATGGCGCGTGCTGCCGGAATTCATATGATTCTAGCAACACAACGTCCATCTGTTGACGTTATTACAGGGATTATTAAAGCCAACGTTCCTTCTCGTATCGCCTTTGCGGTATCAAGTGGTACAGACTCTCGTACGATTATCGATGCCAATGGTGCTGAGAAACTTCTTGGACGCGGGGATATGTTATATATGCCAATGGGTGAAAATAAACCAATTCGTGTACAAGGCGCATTCTTAACAGATGAAGAAGTCGAACGTATCGTTGATTTCGTGAAGAATCAGCAAGAAGTAGAGTATGATGAAGCGATGATGCCTTCAGAAAATACCGCTTCTGCTGGTGGAAGTGAACCAGAAGACGAACTATTTTACGAAGTCATCGAACTATTAAAAGAACAAGAAACGATTAGTACATCTTATTTACAAAGACGATTCCGTATCGGATTCAACCGTGCAGCGCGAATGATTGATGAATTAGAAGCGCGTGGTTATGTTGGACCTGCTGATGGAAGTAAAGGAAGAAAAGTAAATGTTCATGTTTTCAATGAAAATGACGCTTCCGAACCAGGTGAAACTAACGCATAGAAATGTAAAAACCGAACATTTTTCATAAAAATTACCTCCAATGAAAAGATTTAGCTTGATTTTCATTCTATTTATGATAGAATGACTGTAGTAAATCATTTATTGGAGGTTTTTTATCGTGAAAACTAAAAAGAATTTAGCTTTATTTGCATTGACACTTGGTGCGACTGCTGTATTAGCAGCGTGTGGCGGATCAAAATCTGATAGCTCACAAGCATCTTCTCAAAACAACGCTGGCTCTTCAGACAACTTCAAAGCGGTAATGGTATCTGATACTGGTGGTATTGACGATAAATCATTCAACCAAGGCGCTTGGGAAGGCCTTCAAGAATGGGGTAAAAATAACGGTGGTAAAACTAAAGGAAATGGTATTGATTACATTCTTTCAAAAGCAGAATCTGACTATACTACAAACCTTAACACTGCAGTTTTAAATGAGTACAATATTATTTTCGCAATCGGATTTAAATTACAAAAAGCTGTTGAAGAAGCAGCAAAACAAAATCCAGACGCACACTTTGCGATTATCGATAGTGTGGTTGAACAACCAAACGTTGCTTCAATCAACTATAAAGACCAAGAAGCAGCATTCCTTGCAGGGGTTGCAGCTGGTTTAACAACTAAAACAAATAAAGTAGCTTTCATCGGTGGTATGCACGGTCCAGCATTAGACAAATTTGAAGCTGGTTTCAAAGCTGGGGTTCAAGCAGTAAACCCTAAAGCAACTGTTGAAATTCAATATGCTGAATCATTCTCAGATGGTGCTAAAGCAAAATCTCTTGCAGAAGCAATGTACGCTTCAGATGTTGACATCATTTATGCAGCAGCAGGTGGTGCAGGACTTGGAGTATTCGCAGCGGCTAAATCAATCGTTGAAGCAAATCCAGATCGTAAAATTTGGGTAATCGGGGTTGACCAAGACCAACAAGCAGAAGGTAAAGTAAACGACTCTCGTAACGTAACATTGACATCAACACTTAAAGGTGTAAAACAAGCACTTATCAAATTTAGTGAAGATGCTTCTAAAGGAAACTACCACGGTGGTGAACAAGTACTTTACGGATTATCTGATAACGGTGTTGGTTTAACAGATGGTCAATTATCAGACTCAGTTAAGGAAAAAGTTGCTGTATTCAAAAAAGCAATTATCGAAGGAAAACAAGAAGTTCCTGCGAAACCTTAATTTTAACAAACGAACTTAAATTGAGAGGAGTAGGAGTTGAAGAGAATACGAATTTCTTCGCTCCTACTTTTTTATACATAGATCATTGTGCGGGGTGAGACGATTGGTAGAAGAAACATTTGTGATTGAGATGAAAGGCATCACAAAGAAGTTTGGTAACTTTGTAGCCAATAATCAGATTGATTTAACATTGAAAAAAGGCGAAATCCATGCGCTTCTTGGAGAAAACGGAGCAGGGAAATCGACGTTAATGAATATCCTTTCAGGGTTACTGGAACCAACGGAAGGAGAAATTAAAGTAAATGGTGTTCCAACAAAAATTGATTCACCAAATACAGCGAATCGCTTAAAAATTGGGATGGTTCACCAACACTTTATGCTAGTTAAGAAATTCAGCGTAGTGGAGAACATTATCCTGGGTAAAGAGCAAACAAAGTTCGGTTTTATCGATAAAAACGCGGTGAAACAAGAAATTATGGAGCTTTCTAAGAAATATCATCTTGCGGTAGACCCTGATGCAAAAGTAGAAGATATTACAGTTGGGATGGAACAACGTGTTGAAATCTTGAAAACTTTATATCGTGGTGCGGATATTTTAATCTTTGATGAACCAACAGCGGTATTAACTCCTCAAGAAATCGATGAACTGATTGTGATCATGAAGCAATTAACGAAGGAAGGAAAATCCATCTTCTTAATTACTCATAAGATTAAAGAAATCCAAGCGGTTGCGGATCGCTGTACGGTTATTCGTCGCGGAAATGTCATTGGAACGGTTGAAATGGGAAATGTTTCAGACCAAGAGCTAGCCGACATGATGGTGGGACGTTCTGTATCCTTTAAGACGCAAAAAGAACCTGCTAAACCAACAACAGAGGCTTTAGTGATTAAAGACCTTGTTGTGAAAGATAGCCGTGGTATTGAAGCAGTGAAAGGTTTAGATTTAACGGTAAGACATGGTGAAGTTGTCGGAATTGCTGGGGTGGACGGAAACGGACAGTCAGAACTCATTCAAGCCTTATCTGGATTACGCGCCATCGAAAGTGGCTCGATTCAATTAGATGGAAAAGACATTACGAAGGTACCGACAAGACAACGTACAGAAGGCGGTCTAGGTCATATTCCAGAAGACCGTCATAAACATGGTCTTGTTCTTCAAATGGGACTCGATGAAAATATCGGACTTCAAACGTACTATAAAGAACCATTATCGAAGAATGGATTCTTAAATAAAAAAGCTTTTGTGGACTTAGCAGAACGACTCATTGAAGAATTCGACGTGCGTACACCAAGTCCAACAGTGGCTGCAGGTGCACTTTCTGGTGGGAACCAACAAAAAGCAATTATTGCGCGTGAAATCGACCGTAACCCAAGTTTACTTATTGCGGCTCAACCAACGCGTGGATTAGACGTAGGTGCGATTGAATATATTCATAAGCGTTTAATTGATCAACGTAATAAAGGCAAAGCCGTATTACTAATGAGCTTTGAATTAGATGAAATTTTAAACGTTGCGGACCGAATCGCTGTCATGTATGAAGGTCGTATCGTAGACGTGTTAGATACAAAAGAAACAAATGAAACAGAATTAGGATTATTAATGGCAGGTTCGACTCGCGAACAAGTAAGAGCCAAGGAACAGGAGGCGTTATAAGATGAAAGGTCCAAAATACAAAAAGATTCTTATTCCATTCCTTTCAGTTGTGCTTGGATTATTAGTCGGAGCTCTTATTATGTGGATATTTGGATTTGACGTCGTAAAAGGATATTCCGCATTACTTAAAGGCTCGCTTGGAAAACCATTCTATATTGGTGAAACATTACGTCAAGCCACACCTTTAATTCTCGTAGCGCTTGGATTTGCGTTTGCAAGTTACGCTGGTTTCTTCAATATCGGGGTTGCCGGACAAGCGTTAGTCGGTTGGTTTGCATCTGTTGCGACAGGACTAGTTCTTCCAGATTTACCAAAAATCATTCTCTTACCATTATGTATTTTCATGGGGATGCTTGCTGGTGCGATTTGGGCAGGGATTGCAGGTTACTTAAAGGCATACTTTAATGCCAGTGAAGTGATTGTAACGATTATGTTGAACTACACTGCGCTTCATATTGTAAACTACGTGATTCGTGAAATCTTAACAGAGAAATCAGAAATCACAGCTTCTATTCCAGAAGCAGCCAGCTTAAGAATGCAATTCTTGTATCAATTAACTGGAAAGTCAACATTGCATGGCGGTATCTTCATTGCAATCTTGGCAGTCTTCATTGTGTGGTTAATTATGAATAAAACAACAACTGGTTTCGAATTGAAAACAGTAGGGTTAAATAAGCATGCTGCTGAATATGCTGGTATGAGCGCGAAGAAGACGATTATTCTTGCAATGGTCATCTCTGGTGCCCTAGCAGGTCTTGGTGGAGTGATGGAAGGGTTAGGAACTTTCCAAAATGCATTTGCTTCAGAAAGTCTTCCAAGTATCGGATGGGACGGAATGGCGGTATCACTTCTTGGATTGAATAATCCAATTGGGATTCTATTCTCTGCATTAGTATTTGCCATTCTTCGTATCGGTGGGATTTCAATGCCGCTCCTTGCGAAGATTCCAACAGAAGTCGTATCGATTGTAGTCGCATTTATTATCTTCTTTGTGGGTGCGAACTACTTAATGGAAGTTATTGTTGATAAATTCCCTCAATTTGGGAAGAGAAAGGGGTAATGAGAAATGGATTTAGTAACACTTTTACAAGTAGTTGTCGGGAACATGCTCATCTACTCAACGCCGCTGATTTTAACAGCTTTAGGTGGTATCTTCTCGGAACGAAGCGGGATTGTAAATATCGGTCTTGAAGGAACAATGGTCATTGGAGCCTTTGCCTCAGCCGTCTTCAACTTAGCGTTTGCCTCACAATTTGGTTCATGGACGCCATGGGTTGCTCTAATTGTCGCGGCAGTTGCTGGAATGTTGTATTCAGCGATTCACGCGATTGCAACAGTTTACTTGCGCGCAGATCACATTATTTCAGGAACGGTGTTAAACTTACTAGCGCCAGCTTTAACCGTGTTCCTGTGCCGCTTAATGTATAACGAAATTGGACAAACGGAAATCATTACGAATTATTTTGGTAAAACAACGATTCCGGTATTAAGTTCAATTCCAGTCATTGGGAAAATCTTCTTTACAGATACATTCGTGCCAGCGTTCTTGGCGATTGGACTTGCATTTGTTTGCTCGGTCATCCTGAATAAGACGAAATTTGGATTGAGATTACGTTCTGTTGGGGAACATCCACAAGCAGCAGATACTTTAGGAATTAACGTTTACCATATGCGTTTTGCAGGGGTATTAATCTCAGGGTTCTTGGCTGGTATCGGAGGAGCCATCGTTGCTCAATCGATTACACTGAACTTCTCAGCGACAACCATCGCTGGTCAAGGGTTCATTGCGATGGCTGCGATGATCTTTGGTAAGTGGAATTCAGTGAGCGTGATGCTATCAGCATTACTCTTTGGACTTGCTCAAAGTTTAGGGGTTATCGGAAACTACATCCCAGTAATTAAAGATATCCCATCAGTTGGCTTGACGATTGCGCCATATTTGATTACTATCATTGTATTGGTAGGATTCATTGGAAAATCGGAAGGACCAGCCGCTAACGGTAAGAACTACGTAAAATCTAAATAAGAATGAGAACTGCTTTTAATCTAGGTGTCACACTGTATTAAAAGCAGTTTTTTTAATGAGAAGGGGTCATAAATGAAAAAACTAGTATCTTTAATCGTTGCAATTCTTGCAATGGTTGCAATTTTATTTGGAGTAAAGAACATGCTTCAAGCAAAAGAATCTACAGAGGAAGTAGAAACTTCATCAGAACAACAGCAATTGTTCTTATTTAACTGGGGAAACTATATCGATCCAGAATTGATTAAAGAATTTGAAGCCGAGACAGGCATTCAAGTTGTCTATGAAACATTCGATTCTAATGATGCGATGGAAGCCAAGCTAAAACAAGGCGGAACGCGTTATGATATCGTCTTTCCGAGCGAATCAAGTATTACAAAATTAGTGAATCAAAATTTACTTCAAAAGCTAGACCATTCAAAGATTAAAGGACTAGAAAATATTTCTCCGTTCTTATTAAATAGTCCAGTGGATAAAGGAAACCAATATACAGTGCCATATTTCTGGGGAACTGTTGGGATTATGGTGAATACGAAATATATCGATCCAGAAAGCATTCAAACTTGGAGTGATTTATGGAAAGAAGATTTCAAAAATAAAGTGCTTGTTTTAGACGGAAACCGTGAAGCACTAGGGATGGCGCTTCAATCATTAGGGTATTCATTAAATTCGAAGAATGAGAATGAATTACATGCGGCAGAAGTGAAGTTAAAAGAATTGAAACCAAATGTTCGTGCGGTACTTAATGAAGAAATCAAAACGATGATGAAACTCGAAGAAGCTCCAATCGGAATGGGGTATTCTGGAGACGCGGCGGCAGTTGCCGAAGAAAATCCAAACGTTCAATATATCTTACCAAAAGACGGCAGTGCGGTTTGGACAGATAACTTCGCAATCGCTCATACAGCTGTAAATATCGATGGTGCGTATGCCTTTATTAACTTCATGCTTCGTCCAGAAAATGCAGCTAGAAATGCCGAATATGTAGGTTATTCAACACCAAACGAAAAAGCAAAAGAGTTAATGGATCCTGAAGTGACTTCTGATGAAACATACTATCCTTCAGAAGAAATTATCAATTCATTAGAACACTATGAGTATTTAGGAAATGAGTGGATTCAAAAATATAACGAAGCCTTCTTAGACTTCAAGATGGAGTTATAATATGCATTACTATTTAAAAGCTAAAAATCTCTTTATTGGAAATACGACGACAGCAGTTAGTGGTATTTTAGAAATTAAAGACGGTCGCATTGTTGGCTACTTCGATTACAACACACCTGTTGAAGGAGAAATCCTAGATGCAGGAGACAAACTAGTCGTTCCTGGTTTTATTGATGCCCATGTGCATTTGTATTTATCAGCCTTAATTCATTTAGGAAAAATGAAGGCGGTTGGTGGACCAACAATTGATGAGGTAGTTCTTCAAGCAAGTTCAATTCCTGAATATAATGGATGGAAAATCGGAATTGGTTGGTATGCCAGCGACTTCGGTCAACAAATCTTACCAACGAAAGAAGACTTAGATAAAGCTTCAACAGATGTTCCTATCTGCTTAATCGCAGGAGATGCTCATACGATTTGGCTCAATTCAAAAGCGCTAGAAGTGCTAGAATTAACGCCAGCTGCGATTCCACAAAACATCGGCGGAGAAGCAGTGGTAGAAGGCGGCGAACTTACAGGGGTATTCCTTGAAGCAAAAGCCATCTATTATTTATCAAAAGTCTTGTCTGTATATAGAGACGACGAAGAACAAGCGTTAAAAGATTACATGTCTTATTTAAACCAAATGGGTGTGACGGCTGTAGGGGATGTTGCCTTAACAGGTGAAAGCCCAGATGATATCGTGTATCCAGAACTGTACGGTAAGGTCGAAAAGGATGCCACAGTTCGTGTGAGCTTCTTCCCAGCGATGCGTGAAGAAGTGGAACGAAACCGAGAACTCTACAAGACATACCGCTCTGAAATGCTCCAAATGGGGGGCGTGAAGCAATTTTACGATGGAGTGACCAGTTCGCATACGGCTTATTTAAAAGAGCCATATCCGATGCCATTCTTTGAAGGAGACGTGGGTGGACCTCTTCTAACAGAAGAGAAGATGGAACGCCTAACGCTTCTTGCCAATAAAGAAGGATGGCCAATGCGTATTCATACGGTTGGAGATAAGGCAATTGAATTGACGCTCAAAAACTTCAAAAAGGCGCAAGAAGAGACACCGTTTGATGCACCGTATAAATTCAATACGATTGAGCATTTAGAGGTAA
>CALJSD010000181.1 GCA_937976325.1 uncultured Carnobacterium sp. | reverse complement strand
ATATGTTGTGGATTATAGGCAACGTTCACGTTATCATCTACGATATTTCCTTCTAATCCGTATAAAATCTTAATGCCGTTTTTCTTACCAGCCCCGTGTGCCTCTGGATAAGCTTGTAAGTTTGCATGGTCAGTAATGGCAATCGCCTTATGTCCCCATTTAGCCGCTTGACTAATCAAGTCGCTTGGAGAATTGGTCGCATCCATCACAGACATATTCGTGTGCATATGAAGCTCAACACGTTTTTCGCCTTCTGCCTTATCTTTTCTACCTTCATGATTTACAGCGTTCATATCACGAATAATCATTCCCAATTCTTGAGAGAATTTATTCACTTCAATCGTACCAAACGCTCTAACCCATGTTCCTTTTTTCAACCCTTCAAGCGCTTGTTCGTCTTCAGGAGTTGATGGGAATAAAGTGGCACTGATGGAAGAAGTATAGTCCGTTAATTTAATATTTCCGAACAACTTCCCTTTTGCTTTACCACGACGAAGTTCGATATCAAAAATCTTACCTTCAATCACGACATTACGCTCTTCTTCGAAAATATCAGCAATAGCACGCACTTCACTAGTAGATTTAATCGGTTTCCCATAAATCACCCCTTCAGGTTTAGAAGAGGCTGGAGTGCCAGCTTTTCGTTGAGGAGCTTGTGCAGCAGCAAGTTGTGCTGCCTTTTGAGCTTCATTAAACTCCTGTTCGATTTGTTGTTCTTTTTGAACAAACTCTTCTGCCATGCGGTCCTGCAACTCATCATCCACGTGAATTTGAACGCCTAGTTTTGGAAATCCTGCTTCCATATAGGCTTGTTGGATTCTTGGAACGCAATTATTCGTTAAGTGCGTCTTTGTTAATTCATTTGGACAATGAAGTTTTAGTTGATTTTTCTCATATTTTGGAGTTTGATCCGCTAAAATTTGATGAGAAACTGCAGATTCATCTTTTAGTGTCTCTAGCACATATTCCCAATAAGACTGAACGAGTTCCTCTGTCACTTCAGCTCCATCATCTGTTGTAATCACAGCTTTCCCGCCGAATTGACGGTAAGTGTCATTCAGCGCATCAGTGAATAGTTTGAATTTCTCATACATAAAGATAACTGGATTATGAATATGAAATGTCCATGTTTTATCTACCTTCGAAATGTCGATTCGAACTAATTTCGCCTCATCAAATTCTGGAGAAAAAATACTAGTGTCAGCAAGATTAAATTGCTCGATCACTTTTTTCATTAAATCCTTTTGTGATTGACTCATGGTTTCCTCCTTTTTTATTACATAAGAAGAGTGCTCCACCATCGCAGAGACACTCTCTTGTCTAATTAAATAATTTCATAATATCGTTCCATGTTACAAGAAGCATTAACGCAAATAGGAAAATAGCCCCTGCAATTGTTAAATAGCCTTCTTTTTCTGGATCGAGTGGTTTCTTACGAATACCTTCAATGAGATTCAGAACGAGTTTCCCACCATCTAGCGCTGGAATTGGTAACAAGTTCATGACACCAAGGTTGGCACTAATCATCCCCATAAACGCTAGTAAGTCGATGAATCCATTTTTAGCCACTTGCGATGTCATAGAGTAAATCGCAACTGGTCCGCCTAGTTGATTTAAATTAAACCCACGTGTAAAGAGTGAACCTAATGCTGAGAGCACTAATACGACTACTGAAACAGTTTGCGTAAATCCATAAGCAAGGATGGAAAGAATATCTTTTTTAAGAATTCTTGTCACACCAAATTGACCTACTTTTGAACCATCAGACGCTTCCACTGCTTTTGGTGTTACTTGAACTTCTTCTGTTTTACCATTGCGGTCAATCGTAACTGCTAGAGCTTTATCCGCACTAGAACGAACAATTTTTGTCATTTCATCCCATGAATGAATCTCAACACCGTCGATTGAAAGAACTTTATCTCCTTCTTTTAGCCCTGCTACTTGCGCTGCAGAATCATCTGTTACTTGTCCGATAATCGCATCATTAGATGGAACTCCACCTTGCATAAATCCAACAATAATAAATACTAAAATCGATAAAATAAAGTTATTCATCGGTCCAGCAGCGTTCGTTTTAATTCGATTCCATAAAGTAGCTGAATTGAATTGACGTTCCACTGGTGCAACAACAACTTCTGTGCCATCAGATTCTACAATTGTTGCAGTCTTAGAAACGATTAATGTTACCTTCTCTTCAGAATTAATGAAGTAACCCGTAAGTGTCATATCCTTATGTAAGTCTGCATCTTCGATTTGGAAAGGTACAGAATTTTCGATAATAAGCTTGTCGTCGAAGTTTAATTTTTGAACAACATTTTCACTATCTAAGACGATGGTAATCATCATCCCTGGTTTGATTTCTTGTTCATCTTCATCATGACCAGCCATACGAACATATCCACCAATTGGTAATAGGCGAAGTGTATATACTGTTTCGCCTTTACGAACTTGGAAGATTTTTGGTCCCATTCCAATTGCAAATTCACGAACTAAAATACCCGCTTTTTTTGCAAAATAATAATGACCAAACTCATGAATAATCACGATGATGCTAAATACAAATAAAAATGCAATTAATCCTTGCAATTATTTCACCTCTTTTAAATATCCCCAAAGAATTTAAATACAATCTGGAACATTAACATAGCAAAGAATGTTGAATCGAAACGATCCAATACTCCTCCATGTCCTGGGAATAAGTTTCCAGAATCTTTCACGTTAAATTGTCGCTTATAAGCAGACTCTACTAAATCACCTAATTGTCCGAAAATGGATAAGCAAACCATTAAGAGTACAAATTCATATACTGAGAATTGAACTGGGTTATAAAATGGAACAACGAGCAATCCTAATAGTACTGATCCAAGAACGCCACCAATAGACCCTTCAATTGTTTTATTTGGGCTGATATCTGGAGCTAACTTGTGTTTTCCAAACTGACGTCCTGCTAAATAGGCAAATGAGTCTGTCCCCCAAATGACGATAAAGACAAAAATCGCCATCCCAAAACTAATACTTCTAACAAATAGTATTCCAGAGAATCCACCACCGACGTATAAAGAAATCAGCGAACAAAACGCTGCATCTTCAAACGAAAAGCGGTCGCTCTTATATACCGTTAATGTCATCAGTAACATCACCATTAAGAAATAAAAGAAGAAATAATCGATTCCTCGTGGCAAGGCTACTAATGGTTTCTGCGAAAATAAAAATGATAAAGTCGCAAATAATGTGAGTGCTCCCTCAATAGAAAAAATATTCATTTTCTTCATTTGGAAGAACTCATAAATCGCTACAATTGCTAGTAAAGCAAGAAGTGTTCTAAGCCAAATGTCGCCTACAAAAAGAATTGGCAAGAATATACCTAAAGCAATAAGCGCGGTAATGACACGTTGTTTCATCTATGCAAGACCTCCATAACGACGATGTCTTCCTTGATACGTTAGAATCGCTTTATGTAAATCTTCTTCAGAAAAGTCTGGCCAGAAAATATCTGTAAAGTAATATTCACTATACGCTAATTGCCATAATAAGAAATTGCTTAATCGCACTTCTCCACTTGTACGAATCATTAAATCTGGATCTTGTAAGTCTCCTAGGAAGCTTGTTTGTAACTTACTCGCAAAAGCTTCATCGTTGATATCTTCCACTGAGATTTCACCAGCTTGAACCTCGTTTGCTAGAGCTTTCGTTGCTTCAATAATTTCAGCACGTGAGCCGTAGTTTAGGGCAAATGTTAACACCATTCCTGTGTTGTCTTTTGTATCTTCAACGGCTTTTAGCACTACTTGTTTTGTTGATTCAGGTAATTCATCAATAAATCCAATCAGTTGGATTTTCATATTTCTTTCTTGAAGTTCCGGCATAAACGTTCCAAAGAAATCTCCAGGTAGTTTCATTAAGAAGCTTACCTCTTCTGTCGGACGTTTCCAGTTTTCAGTACTAAACGCATATAAGGTCATCGCTTTTACCCCTAATTCATCGGCAGCAATGGCGATACGTTTCACTGTACTCATGCCTTCTTTATGTCCCGCAATTCTAGGAAGATTGCGTTTCTTTGCCCAACGTCCATTACCATCCATAATCACGGCGATATGTTGTGGGATATTTTCTCGATCAATTGAAACAGATTCTGTTGTTTCTTGTGGTTTTGATTTTTTCTTCCAAAAAAGCATTTTATCCATTCCTTTACACGTATTTCTTTTCTATTGTAACAGAAGTTTAAGGTCATTTATAGTATTCTCTTTTTCCTTATGAAAAAATTACAAAAACAAAGGCCCTGATTGGTTTCTAGGGCGAAAAATGGTATACTTAGAAACAGATTTATGAACCAATAAAGGAGTTAACCATGATTACAATGAAAGATATTGTGTTAGAGGGGCATCCAGCGCTTAGAAAACGTGCTGAGAAGCTTACTTTCCCACTAACAGAAGAACAACAAGAACTAGCCAAAGAAATGCTAGAATTCTTACATAACAGTCAAAATCCAGAAATCGCAGAAAAATATGAATTGCGCGCTGGTGTTGGTCTTGCAGCACCTCAACTTGGGAAATCTATTCAAATGATTGCTCTTCTCGTTCCAGGTTCTGAAGATGAAGAACCGATCTTAAACGAAGTATGGATTAATCCTCGCGTCATGCGTGAATCAGTGAAAAAAGCCTGCCTAAAAGAAGGTGAAGGTTGCCTTTCAGTTGAACGTGACGTTCCTGGGATTGTTCTTCGTTCTGAACGTGTAACTGTCAAATATCAAGATGTGAACGGAGACGAATTCGTACGTACATTAACAGACTACGAAGCCATCGTTGTTCAACATGAAATCGACCATTTAAACGGTGTGATGTTCTATGACCACATCAATAAGACACAACCAATGTATATCCCTAAAGGAGCGGTTGTCATTGGCGAATAAGACACCCATTTTAGTCTTCGATTTAGATGATACACTCTATTCAAAACAGCAAGTCTTCTTGACCGCCTTAAAGAAATGCTATCCAACATTTCATATCACTAATAATACTTATAAAATATACCAACGAAATAGTGATATTGCTTTTCATTATTATTCAAGAGAAAAAATGACTTTAGAAGAAAGCCATTTTTATAGAATTAAGTCTGCATTTGCTGAACTTGGTATAGACTCTTCAAAAGAATCAGTTATTCGTTTTAAGGAAACCTATCAATATGTGATGGATCATATCGAATTAGATAAAGACTGGTATCACTTTTTTGACAAAGTATCAAACCACTCTACTCTTGTTCTTCTTACAAATGGTCCAACAAGTCATCAATCAAAGAAAATTACATCTCTTGGATTAGCAAAGTGGTTCGACGCTTCAAGAATCTTCATTTCTGAGACGACAGGTGTTCCAAAACCTCAAGCTGAAGCATTTATGAATGTAGAACGACTTTTTCCAGGTGTGAACAAAAATGACTTCTGGATGATTGGCGATGACCTAGTAAATGATATCAAAGGTGCCAAAACCAGAGATTGGAATACGATTTATTTTAAATTTGGTGAAGAAGATACCACTTTGACTCCAAAACCACTCTCAAGTCCAAAAGATTTGCTTGAAAAATTGGAAAAAGAGGCTCTCTTCAGCCTTTAAGATTATGAAAAAATAAGCATTCTATGATAAAATATGATAGAAACATTATGAAAAAATTTAAAGGAGTACATACATGATTTTTAAAATTACTTACCAACCAACTAAAACGGAAGCTCCACGTCGTGAGAATACACAAGCTTTATATGTCGAAGCTAGTGACAAGGTAGAAGCCCGCCGCCTTGTAGATGAAAACACTGAATACAACGTTGAGTTTATCCAAGAGCTAGATGAAAAACACTTAGCTTACGAAAAACAAAACCCTGAATTTAAATTAACGGTGTTCAAATAATATGAAACCAAATATTAAAAATAACGAAACGGGCGTATTTGCTTTTGGCGGTTTAGGTGAAATCGGTAAAAACACATATGGCGTTCAATTCCAAGATGAGCTGATCATTTTGGATGCCGGTATTAAATTCCCTGAGGATGATTTACTAGGAATCGATTATGTGATTCCCGATTACAGTTATATCGTTCAAAATATTAATAAAGTAAAAGGTCTATTTATTTCGCATGGACACGAAGACCATATTGGTGGGATTCCTTTCTTAATTAAACAAGCGAACATCCCTATTTATGCAACAAAACTTGCGATGTCATTGATTCGAAATAAATTAGAAGAACATGGCCTTTTAAGAGATGCTATTCTTCACGAAATTGATGAAGACAGCGTTATTAAATTCCGTAAAACACAAGTGAGTTTCTATCGCACAACCCACTCTATTCCAGATGCATTCGGGATTGTGATTAAAACTCCTCCAGGAAATATCGTGTTTACAGGTGACTATAAGTTTGACTTTACTCCAGTTGGAGAACCAGCAAACCTTCACCGTATGGCTCAAATTGGTTCAGAAGGCGTTCTTGTTCTTTTAGGTGACAGTACGAACTCTGAAGTCCCTGGATTTACTCAATCAGAACAAGTTGTTGGAAAATCGATTAAAGAAATTATCCAACGCGTTGATGGCCGTATCATTTTTGCAACATTCGCATCAAACGTTTCTCGTCTAAAACAAGTAACGGATGTGGCTGTAGCAACTGGTCGTAAATTAGCTGTATTTGGACGTAGCATGGAAGCCAGCTTCCGCACTGCGCGTGAATTAGGTTATATTAAGGCTCCAGATGATACTTTTATCGATGGACGTGAAATCAACCAATACCCTTCTGAGAAAGTCATTATTTTATGTACAGGTTCTCAAGGGGAACCAATGGCGGCACTTAGCCGTATCGCTAACGGGACTCACCGTCAAATCTCAATTCAACCTGGTGACACAGTTATCTTCTCTAGTTCACCAATTCCAGGAAATACTTCAAGCGTTAACCGCGTCATCAACCTTCTTTCAGAAGCTGGTGCTGAAGTGATTCATGGTAAAGTAAACAATATTCACACATCTGGACATGGTTCTCAAGAAGAACAAAAATTAATGCTTCGCTTAATGAAGCCTAAATACTTCGTTCCAGTTCACGGTGAATATCGTATGCAGAAGATTCAAGCAAACCTTGCAACTCAAGTGGGTATTCCAAAAGAAAACTCATTTATCTTAAGCAATGGCGATGTTCTTGCAGTTACTGCTGACTCAGCACGTAGAGCTGGTCACTTCTATGCTGGTGACGTCTATGTCGATGGAAATGGTATTGGAGATATCGGAAACATCGTTCTTCGTGATCGTAAGACTCTTTCACAAGATGGTTTAGTCATCTGTGTTGCTACTGTCGATTACGAAAGCCGTGAGTTGGTTGCAGGTCCAGATATGCTCTCTCGTGGATTTATCTACATGAAAGAATCCGGGCAACTTCTAAACGAAGCTCAAGCTATCCTTCGTGATGAACTCGAAGAACTTTTAGCTGATTCTGAAGAAGTCTTAAATGAGCGCGTATTACGTAACAAGATTACAGATGTCTTAGGACCGTTCTTATTCAAGAAAACAGAACGACATCCAATGATTCTTCCAGTAATCTTAGGAGTTACTGAAGCTGACACATTAGAATAAAATAGGCTCTTTGTCAAATAGTGTTGATGAAGAATTTTAGGAAGGGATTAAGCAACTAA
>CALJSD010000180.1 GCA_937976325.1 uncultured Carnobacterium sp. | reverse complement strand
CTGTGTTGAATCGCATTATCGAGCTGTACCAAAGCATAGTGGAATAAAATATTTAACACTTCGTTTGGCAAGCCGCTAACAGATACTAAATCAAAAATTAATTGTCTCTCTGCTTTTGAGACATAGCCTTTCTTTTGCGCCTTGATGCTTGAAACAAAGTCGATTGGCGCCATTCCTTTAGCCGCTTGAATCAATTGCTGGATGGCTAACTCTTCTTCAGAGGCCCCTTCCACCACTTGAGCTTCAGTAGGCTCTACAACAACAGGCTCAACCACTTCTTCGCTTCGAAGTTGTGTCACTTTATCTTGAGCAGCCTCTTGCCCTAATTTCAACAAGAACTCTTCATCAATGACTTTCGTTGTTAAATCAGACGCAATCACTAAAAACTGTGCGATTTCTTGCTCAGTAAACCCATACGCGCGGTATAAGGCATCGACGATTTTGCGAACTCCCTTTGTGATGGAATTCAAATCGACGAATTCTGTTTTTAACAGCCCTTCGATTAAATCCCAATCCACATCCGAAGTGAACTCGAATTCAGGTTGTTGCTTGCTATCTAAGACCATACGATTTTCTTGTGCGTGGTTTCTTGTATAAGATTCCATGTTATAAGGAAGTCGGTACGCTTCTTCAAACTGCGCACTGTCGTTTTCTCCTAAGTCGCCTGGTTTTGACACTAAGAATCGTTGTTTTAATTTCTCAAAACGATGATTCCCAATTTGGTTTAACAGTAATGTCGAAAGTAAGGCATCTTTGAAAAAGAGACGCGGAGACGTTGGCGCTTGTAATTCCATCGTGTACGTTTGAGGGCGTGAAGCAGTTGGCTCCTTACGATATGTTTTAAGTAACCCAATCCCTTCCAAACGTGTTTTTGCTAAGTAAAAGTCTAGCATTCCTAAATTCGTCATCGACAATAATTCAGAAATGGAGAAGACTTCGCTCTCATATTCCGATGGAGATAACTCACCGTACAAAGTCGCATACAAAAGAGTCGCTTCTTTCCCAATGAACGGAGCGTATAATTGCATTAAAAATTGGATTTCTCTTTCGGTAATCCATACAGGTTGTACCACGAGGATACCGTCTTTAGGCTTATACTGTGCCCACGGAAACTCTTTTGAGTGCATTCTTGTAATTCCTTCCTATTTTTCTTGGCTGTCCATAATCATAGACATTCTTTCTAATTCTTTTAAGAACATTTTGCGGTCTGTAAATTGACGATACACACTTGCAAAACGAATATAAGCAATATCATCAATTTTGGCTAAGTGATCCATCACCATTTCCCCAATAAGAGTGCTTGACACTTCATTTTCTCCCTCTTGGTTGATGGAACGTTCGATTTCATTCACGATATTTTCTAGTTGTCCGAGTGATACTGGACGTTTTTCTGCTGAACGAACTAGTCCGTTTAATAATTTTTCACGGCTAAATTCTTCACGATTCCCATTACGTTTAATCACAAGCAATGGCGCTTTTTCTAAGCGCTCGAATGTTGTAAAACGGTAGCCACATTCTTCGCATTCTCTTCTTCTACGAATAGAACGGCCATCATCGGCTGGACGACTATCAACTACGCGAGAACCATTGTTTTTACATTTTGGACATTGCATTGCAAACACCTCTCCTTTTTTGTGCTTATTCGATTTATTATATCATTTTTTAAGGAAATTTTCGAGTAGCCACTGATGGACTTTTTGCTCTAAGTCTTGAAGTGTTCCTTCATTTGACCACACAATGGTCGCTCTCTTTACTTTTTCTTCTAAAGGCATCTGTGACTGGATTCGCTCTAACGCTTCTTGCCTTGTATATCCGTTCCGCTTTTCCATGCGTGCAATTTGCGTCTCGACAGAAACAGCCACCACGATAATATCATCACATAGGCTCTCATAGTTCATTTCAAATAAGAGCGGAAGGTCTAAGACAATTAGAGACTTTCCTTGCTCTTGGTAGTCTTTCATCTTTCCTGTAATCTCTTGACGGATGAGCGGTTGTAGCATGTCATTTACTTCCTTGCGAATCGCATCATCGCTGAACATTTTTCGCCCAAGTTCTGTTCGGTTTAACGTTCCATCAGCATTTAAAATAGACTCACCAAAACGGTTCACGAGCGCCGTTAATCCGGCAGTTCCTTTTTCGACGACTTGTCTAGCAACGACATCCGCATCAATCACCGGCACTCCAGAGATTTTAAACAAATTCGAAACGGTTGATTTTCCGCTGGCGATACCGCCTGTTAATCCAATGACTCTCATCTTTTTCCTCCAACACTTCTTGTAAGACCTATGTTAGTTCAAAATGCCCTTTGTCGCAAGTTCTTTTCCCGATTCGAGCCCATATTGACACAAAAATACCGCACCCTCGTATTGAGAATGCGGCATGTCGATTATAGACGTTCGTTTAATTCTTTTGCTAAGTCTTCGAATCCTGGTTTTCCAAGTAAAGCAAACATGTTTTTCTTGTATGCTTCTACCCCTGGTTGGTCAAATGGGTTAACGCCATTTAAGTAACCTGAAAGACCTACTGCGATTTCGAAGAAGTAGATTAAGTGTCCTAATGTGTAAGCTGACATATCAGGAATGTTCACTACAAAGTTTGGAACTTGACCATCTGTATGAGCAAGTAATGTTCCTTGGAAAGCTTTTGTATTTACAAAGTCCATTGTTTTACCTTGTAAGTATCCTAATCCATCTAAATCTTCTTCTGTTTCAGGAATTGTTACTTCTTCATTTGGTTTACCCACTTTGATAACTGTTTCGAAGATGTTACGACGACCTTCTTGGATGTATTGTCCTAGTGAGTGTAAGTCAGTTGAGAAGTTTGCACTTGAAGGATAAATTCCTTTGAAGTCTTTCCCTTCTGATTCACCAAATAATTGTTTCCACCATTCAGAGAAGTATTGTAATGTTGGTTCGTAGTTAATTAATAACTCTGTCACTTTTCCTTTGCGGTATAACACATTACGTGCTACAGCGTATTGGTAAGCTTCGTTTTCTTTTAAGTTTGATGAGCTGTATGCCACACGTGCATCTTCAGCCCCTTGCATTAATGCATCTACATCTGCACCAGTTACTGCGATTGGAAGTAATCCTACAGCTGTTAATACTGTGAAACGTCCACCGACATCATCTGGAATTACAAATGTTTGGTAACCTTCCACATCTGCTTCTGATTTTAATGCTCCACGAGCGCGGTCAGTTGTAGCGTAAATACGATTTACAGCTTCTTCTTTACCATATTTTTTAATTAATAAATCTTTGAATACACGGAAAGCAATCGCTGGTTCTGTTGTTGTACCAGATTTAGAAATTACGTTTACAGAGAAATCACGATCTCCGATTAAGTCGATTAACCCTTGTAAGTAAGTTGAGCTAATGCTGTTTCCTGCAAATAATACTTGCGGAGTTTTACGTTTATCGCTTGGTAAGTAGTTATAGAAAGCGTGGTTTAAGAAATCAATCGCTGCACGAGCTCCTAAATAAGAACCACCAATACCAATTACTACTAATACTTCAGATTCTTCTTGAATCTTTTTAGCAGCTTCTTTAATACGAGCGAATTCTTCTTTGTCATAGTCGCGTGGTAAGTTAATCCAACCTGTGAAGTCGTTCCCTGCTCCTAATCCTTCGCGTAAGTCTTTATCTAACGCTGTTACTGTTGATTGTAAATTGTCAATTTCTTCTTGGCTGAAGAAATCTAATGCTTTTGAATAATCAAATGAAATGTGTCCCATTTGAATGCCTCCTTCGTATTCAATAACGATTGTTTTTATTAATTTTTGTTTTTATCTTTTACAAATTTTTCTTGTGCTTCTTCGATCCATTCTGGTAATTTCTTCGCTAAGCTTGAAAAACCAATGGAAGGAACATAGCGTTTGCGATTTTTCTTAATGCGTTGCGGTACATCTGGCACATCGAGTTTTTCCAGTGCTCGAATCGATAAACTAATCTTATTTGAAAATTCATCGACGTCAATCACTTTGGCCGTCACTTCCTGTCCTACCTTCACAAAATCATGCACATTATCCATATATCCATGTTTACACTCAGAAATATGAATCAAGCCTTGTGTATCTTCGTCTAGCTCCAAGAAAACTCCGTAATTTTGTACACCTGTTACTTTAGCCGTAACGATGTCGCCAATTCTAAAAGTTTTGCTCATAGAACCTCCTACGCTTTTACGTCCATCGATTCAATGACAACATCTTCTAGCGGACGGTCTTGCGCATTACGTTCTACGCCTTCAATCTTAAGAACAACGTCCATACCTTCTACGACGCGTCCGAATACTGTATGACGGTGGTCTAACCAAGGTGTTCCACCAACTTTAGCGTATTCTTCAACGATTTCTTCAGGCCAGCCGCCATCTTTTAATTGTTTCAACATTTGTGCGGGCACTTGTTTTGCAGTAACGATGAAGAATTGCGATCCGTTTGTGTTTGGACCTGCATTCGCCATTGATAATGTACCGTACAAGTTGAATGCTTCTCTTGAAAACTCATCTTCGAAAGTGCGTCCGTAAATAGACTCGCCACCCATACCAGTTCCAGTTGGGTCGCCACCTTGAATCATGAAGTCTTCAATCACACGGTGAAAGATAACTCCGTTGTAGTATCCATTCTTCGCATGTGTTACGAAATTCTCCACTGTTTTAGGTGCTACTTCAGGGAATAATTCCAATGTGAAATCGCCCAAGTTCGTATGCACAGTCACGAGTGGATTCTTTTCATTCACTTCATTCAATTGTGGAAATTGACTCATTTTTCCATCTCCTTTTAATTCATACTGATGATTGCTCATCTACCATCCTCTATTAAACCACAAAAGGCAAACGGGTGCAATTTAGCGTTCTTATCCGCCTTAATAAAAAAAAAAAGAATATCTATAAATTTTCCTTAGTGATTTTCATGGTTTCGTGGTATAGTATTTGAGTATAGAAAAAAGAAAGAGTGAAAGTTTAATGACAATATTTCAAAATTATCCATTAATCGCTTCAATTTGCTCGATTCTATTTGCACAATTTGTTAAATTCCCGATTGCGCTCTTCTCAAAGAAAGATGGCGCACACGTTTCGTTAGTAACTAGCACAGGTGGAATGCCAAGTTCTCACTCTGCTGCAGTTAGCTCGCTGATTACAGCGCTTATTATTGAATACGGATTTGCTTCTCCACTCGTTGCAATCGCAACAACGTTCGGTTTAATCGTGATGTTCGATGCCATGGCCGTTCGTCGTCAAAGTGGTGAACAAGGAATTCTCCTACAAAAATTATACGAAGAACAAGTACGCGAAGAATCCAGCGCATTAAAGCATGTTGAAATTGAATCAGAAGATGATCCAATCAATCTCTTCGACACAGAAGAAAATAAAAAATTAATTATCAAGAAATATTTAGGTCACAAACCTATTGAGGTATTTGCCGGTGTATTGACTGGTATCGCAATGGCCTTTATTTTAAGAATGTTCTATTAATTCGGAGGTAAAAAGTGACTCAAGAAATTGTTGATATTATTATTATCGGCGGTGGGCCTGTTGGGCTTTTCACCGCCTTTTACGCGGGCTTACGCCAAGCGTCTGTTAAAATTATTGAAACTTTGCCCCAATTAGGTGGGCAACCAGGGATGCTTTATCCTGAAAAGATGGTTTATGACATCCCTGCCTTCCCAGAAATTACAGCTGGTGATTTAATCGAGAACTTGAAAAAACAGCTCGAACGTTTCCCTGAAACTCAGTTCTGCTTAGAAGAAGAAGCACTCGAATTAAACAAAACAGACTTCGGATATGAGCTTGTGACTTCTAAACAAACGCACTACGCGAAAACAGTCATTATCGCTTGTGGGAACGGCGCGTTCCGTCCACGTAAACTCGACGTAGAAAATGCAGAAGCTTATGAAAACAGCAACCTGCACTACTTCGTAACGAACTTAGAGCGATTCCGCGACCGTACTGTAGCCATCTGCGGTGGTGGCGACTCTGCAGTAGACTGGGCATTGGCCTTAGAACCAATCGCAAAGAAAGTCACTATTGTTCACCGCCGTCCACAGTTCCGTGCACAAGAACATAGCGTGAAACAACTAGAAGAATCAAGCGTCGACATTTTAACGCCTTATCTTCCGGACCAAATTATCGGAGATGGCAACACTATTCAATCCGTTGTATTGAAACACGCGAAAGGTGAAGACCAAATCGAACTTCCTGTTGACGACTTTATCGTGAACTATGGTTTCTCTTCTTCTATCGGAGGAATGAAGAACTGGGGATTCGAAGTGGCTCGCAACACCATCGTGACAAATAGCCAAATGGAAACGACTCTACCTGGCGTCTTTGCCGTTGGAGATATCGCAACATATGATGGCAAAGTAAAAATCATCGCTACTGGATTTGGTGAAGCGCCTGTTGCCATTAATGCTGCAATGACTTACGTGAATCCAAATAGCCGTCCAAGCACGATTCATAGCTCATCCATGTTCTAACCGTTTACAAAATTTCAAAAAGAACGCTCAATTCATTTGGGCGTTCTTTGCATTTTGTGTTAAAATAAAAAGCTACTCTTTTTAAAAGGGTTTCATAATTTGTTAAAAGGAGGATTTTTCAGATGAAAAGCCCAAAAGAATTACACGAACGCTGTTTAGAATTATTATCTGAACGCGGTGTAGAATTAGAACAAATTGCTGAATTAGTTTATTTCTTACAAGAAAGATATGTACCAGGATTAACGAAAGAAGAATGTTTACAAAACGTTACTAGCGTATTGAAGAAACGCGAAGTTCAAAACGCCGTTATCACAGGTATCGAAATGGATAAATTAGCAGAAGAAAAGAAATTACATCCATTATTAAACGATGTCTTATCTGAAGATGAACCTTTATATGGTGTCGATGAAATCTTAGCATTATCGATCGTAAACGTATATGGTTCTATCGGATTTACAAACTACGGTTATATCGATAAAGTAAAACCAGGAATTCTTAAGAACTTAGATGACAAATCAACTGGTAAAGTAAACATCTTCTTAGACGACTTAGTAGGAGCTATCGCAGCCGCTGCAGCAAGCCGTCTAGCACACAGCATTCCAGCAAAAGAAGAATTAGACTAATCACGCAAAAAGGATGAAGCCCACGCTTCATCCTTTTCTAAATTTATCGAGTGATACCGTATACGGTATCACCCTATTTTTTTATTCTCCTAAAATGAGTCCCGCAAATTCTTCTGCAGTGACTGCGCCAAAGTAGTTGCTTAAATCGATGGCACTTAAGACTTCTACTAAGTCTTCTTTCACCATACGAACACCTTTTAGTTTTTCTTCGACTTCTTGTACATTTCCTTTTGCAAAGAAGTCTCCGTAAATACGGCAATTTGAAATTCTACCTTGTTCCACTTCTAAGTAGCATTGAATTGTTCCACATGCGAAACGTCCATCACGGTAATCACTATATTGTGGAGATTGGCCATAATTCCATTCCCAGTTTTTATATTTAGAAGCTGTGAGTTCATCGATGGCTTTCCAATCTTCTTCCGTTAACACATAACGTTTCGCTTCATCAATCGAGTTAATTCCTAAAATCTTACATGTGATTAAGTTTTTGAATTCATCTACCGTCACGTTTTGATACTCTGGAGCTAGGTATGGGCGAATACTTCCCACACGCGCACGTACCGA
>CALJSD010000179.1 GCA_937976325.1 uncultured Carnobacterium sp. | reverse complement strand
TTAAAGAAACAAAAGTCGCTCCTAAAAAAGAAGCCGTTAAAGCGTAAAAATAATAAGAATAGCCACTTCTATGTTGAATAGAAGTGGCTATTTTTTAGTAACTTTGTTTTTGTAAGAGTAAGTGGCAGAGCGTCAGGTCGTTCATGTCTTTGACGTTTAGCCCTGTTTGTTCCGCAAAACGATCGATGCGGTATTGTAAGGTGTTGCGGTGTAAGAAGAGTTTTTGGCTCGCCTTTGAGACATTTCCATGAGCGTCCCAGAGAGCTTCAATCAACTCTTTCACGTCGTCTTCGCTTAATAAGAGAATCAACTCGTCGGCAATCGGTGCGATGTCGACCAATGCGTTGGCAATCGCCCATAATACGACCGGCGCAAACTCCAGACTTGAGCGCTTGTGCGAATGCATTAAGTATTCTACGAAGAGCGCTTTTTCTGCTTGATAGAGGAGCGGCACACGGCTTGATGTTGCCCAGCGGTTTCCGATAAAGAGTTGTAATTCCACCGCAAAGTCATCTTCGATAGCGGATTGCACTTCAAAGAGCGTGCTTGCTAGCGAAGGAGCGACTTCCGGGTTCACGACCAGCGTGTAGTGATGGCGGAAGTTTTTGAAGATGGCAAGGGCGCCAACGGTTAAGTTCTCGACGAACTCCATCCAGTCCTTCTCGTGGAAGACACCTTCTTGCTTTGGAAATACCGCCAAGTGGATGCATTGGATATACGCAGTTGGGGTCGGCAATGCGCCTTTTCCTTCCAAGTACGCAAGCCAAGGATGCGTTGGGATTGAAGATTTTGTCGGTTGTGTATTTAAGGTTTCGATGAGGAATCGTTCGCGCTCCGTTAAGCTGGATTCTAAAAGATAAATCACTTCGCCGTTCAACGTTACAGGAAGGGCGTCTTGACCGTTTTCTCCAAGAAGAGCGTCCGGGAACAATTCTTTCCAAGTCTTTTTCATAAGAACTCCTTTTTTTGAAAAGTGTTTGCCTCTTAAGTATACACGTTGTGGCCTAGAGAATAAAGGTTCTTATACTATGATTTTATAAAGAAATTCGGTAGAATAGGACATATAGTCAATATAAGGGGGATACGAAATGTCAACAGAATGGTCATTAAAAGAATTATACCCTTCATTTGAAAGTGAAGAGTTTCAACGTGACTTTGAACGTTTTTCAAACTTTAGAGAGGTATTCAACGGTTTAACGCTCGAAGATAACTTAGAGTCTATCAAAGCGGCAATCGCGGCGCTAGAAGAGTTCAGCGTATTAAGCAGCCGTCTTGGAAACTACATTAATTTAACATTAACAGCTAACACAACAGACGAAACAGCGAATAAATACCGTACATTATTCGGAAATGCGTATGCTGCGTTAAACAGTGCATATACAAAAGTCTACAAATTTATCGGAAGCGTGGAAACTGATATCACAGCCGACGAAAATCTAAAAGACTACGAATTCTACTTTGCAGAAGCAAAACAACAATACAAGCATCTATTATCCGATGAATTAGAAGATGTGATTGCGAAATTCTCTATCAGCGGTGGAGACGGTTGGGAACAACTCTTCGAAGCGATGACTTCCGGCGTTGAAGGCGAATTTAAAGGCGAAAAAGTAACGCTTAGCGAAATTCGTAATATGGCGTATGATGCGGATGCAGCGGTTCGTAAAGAAGCGTACGAAACAGAATTGAAGATGTACGATACGATTAAAGAACCAATTGCATTTGCCTTAAACAATATTAAACAACAAGTATTAACAGAAACAAGCTTACGTGGTTTCGAATCACCACTTGCGCAAACATTAGAAGCATCTCGTATGTCTCGTCAAACATTGGATGCACTTCTTGAAGCGATTCGCGAATATTTACCACAATTCCGCGCTTACTTGAAACATAAAGCTTCTCTCTTAGGTCATGAAAATGGATTACCATTCTACGACTTATTTGCACCAATCGGAGAAAGCTCACGTCGTTTCACAATCGAAGAGTCTAAAGAATTCTTATTAGAAAACTTCAAAGGCTTCTCAGAAGATTTAGCCGAGATGACAAAAGAAGCTTACGAAAACAACTACATCGATTTCTTACCACGTAAAGGAAAAGTAGGGGGCGCGTTCTGTAGCAACCTACCATTCATCAAACAATCACGTATCTTAACAAACTTCTCTGGTTCATTAAGCGACGTTGTAACGATTGCGCACGAATTAGGACATGCGTACCACGGTTTACACATCGAAAACCACCGTGTATTAAACCAAGAGTACTCAATGCCTGTTGCTGAAACTGCGTCAACATTCAACGAAAATATCGTGATGAATACAGTGATTAGCGAAGCAAGCGATGCTGAAAAAGTAGCCTTACTTGAATCACAATTGCAAGATACAACACAAATCATCGTGGACATCTACTCACGTTACTTATTCGAATCAGCAGTATTTGAAAACCGTGAAAAGAGCTTCATGTTCTCGAAAGATTTAGAAAAATTAATGTTGGATGCGCAAAAAGAAGCATACGGCGACGGATTAGATCCAGACGCAATGCATCCATATATGTGGGCTTGCAAACCGCACTACTACAGCAGCGGCTTAAGCTTCTACAACTTCCCATACGCATTCGGAGGATTGTTCTCTAAAGGGTTATATGCCATCTATCAAGAGCAACCTGAAGGATTCGTTGAGAAATATCAAGAGTTATTGCGTGCGACAACGGTGACTTCTGCGGAAGATACTGCGAAGGTGTTGGGCGTGGATGTTGAGGACAGCGCATTTTGGAAGAAGGCACTCGCGCAAGTTGCCGACAACATCGAGCAGTTCATTGCTTTAACTCCGGTAAAATAAAACAGAATATCTGACATATTCATCCATCTTACGATGGGATGGATAAACCTTCGAGTATCAGTTTGATGATTGAAAGAGTCATAGTGGGGTACCGGCTCGTGCCTGTAGTCACTCACCTTTGAAGCCTCAAAGAGGGAGTAAGGAATCAATTCCTAACTCCCTCTTATTCGTTTCAATACGATTTCCCACTATTCTTTCAATCAACTGATGCTCTTTTTGTTTATCCATCACGCTACACGATTGGAGCAGTTAGATATTCTGTTTTATTTTCATTTTTGATGAACTGCTACGATGTTATCGCCAATGCTTAGGAAGGGAACGCAGGGGTGTGTGCTTCATTATTGGAGTAGGTTTAGCGAGTTTGTTTGGTTTTAATTAAATGGGTAGTTGCCGATGTTATCGGCAATGCTTAGGAAGGGAGCGGCAGGGGTGTGGTGCTTCATTATTGGAGGAAGTTTAGGGAGTTTGTTTGGTTTTAATTAAATGAGTAGTTGCCGATGTGGTCGGCGTGCTTAGGAAGGGGACTGCGCTGGAGCGGGGTGCTTTTGGAGGGAGCGGGGGTCAAAAAGGCTCTTTTTATTGCATTTAACCGATTTTTTATATTGCATATGGGGGTAAAGAGGAGTACCATTAGAGTATCAACCTTAAAGGAGATGAAGTGATGTTTACGTTAACAAAGGAATTGACGAAACAATATAAAGAAAATTTTCAAAGTAAGCCAGAGCGTATCGTGGCGCAAAATGCTGCGGTGAAGAATGGTTTGAAAGGTGCCAGCGAAACGGTCGCTTCTGTTGTGGAAAATCAGCCGGTGTATTCGATTGATTTGGAACACGGGAAAGTAGCCAACCAAAAGGCTTCTGGTCGTTGCTGGATGTTTGCGGCGCTTAATACGTTCCGCCACAGACTCTTTAATAACTTCAAGCTCGAAGAATTTGAACTTTCTCAAAGTTATACATTTTTCTGGGATAAATACGAAAAGGCCAATTATTTCCATGAAAATATTTTAAAAACAGCGGGCGAACCTGTGACAAGCCGCAATGTAGCCTTCCTTTTACAAACGCCTCAACAAGACGGTGGGCAATGGGATATGATTGTGTCACTCTTCAAGAAATATGGGGTTGTGCCAAAGAGTGTGATGCCGGAAAGTTTTTCAAGCTCGGCTTCAAGCGATTTGAACAAATACTTAAATAAAAAACTTCGCCAAGATGCAAAAGTGCTTCGTGACTTAGTGGCACGTGGCGCTAGCGAAGAGGAAATCAACGAAACTCGTAAACAATTAATGCAAGAAGTGTACGACTTACTTAGCGTGACTCTTGGAACTCCACCAGAAACATTCGACTTCGAATATCGCGATAAAGACAAGGAATTCCACCGTCACTTGAATTTGACACCACAAAGCTTCTTCGAACAATTCGTGGGCTTAGATTTGGACGATTACGTGTCTATCATCAACTCACCAACAGCGGACAAACCATTCAACCGTTCATATACTGTTGACATGCTTGGAAATGTTGTTGGCAACCAAGTGCGCTACTTGAACCTTGATATGGCAACGTTCAAAGAATTAGCGATTCGCCAATTAGAACAAGGCGAGTCAGTCTGGTTCGGGTGCGATGTTGGTCAATCTTCTAACCGTGGAAATGGACGTCTAGCGCTCAATAACTTCGACCTTAAAGGATTAACTGGTATTGACTATTCATTAACGAAGGGCGAACGTCTTGAATACGGCGATAGCTTAATGACACACGCGATGGTATTAACAGGGGTGAACCTTGTCGATGGTAAACCAAATCGCTGGAAAGTGGAAAATAGTTGGGGTGAAGAATCTGGGGTTGAAGGGTTCTGGATGATGAGTGATGCGTGGATGGATGAGTATACGTATCAAATTGTTGTCAGAAAAGAGTTTCTTACAAAAGAGCAACTCGACGCTTTCAACAGCGAACCAATTGTGTTAGCGCCATGGGATCCAATGGGGTCACTCGCGTAAGGACAGAATTTATATAAAATAAACTAAATCAGTGTCACTAGAACATCTTCAGATGTATTAATAGTGGTAAATGTAAGGATACCACCTGGAGCCTGTAGTCTCCAGGTTCCCAAGCTTCAAACAGCTGCTAGGAAATAAATTTCTTAGCAGCTGTAATTCACATTGGGTATTTGTCCTTACAAATACCACTATATAATCTGAAGATGTTTTTTCGTTCCACTGAATAAGTGTGGCATCAAATTCTGTCCTTACGCTGACCTTGGTGCTAATACAATTGGTTGTGTGAAGCGGAGTTTTCTTTCGCCTTTTATGACTAGGAGTGCAGAGTCCAGAGGATTTTTGTTTTTTTGCTTTGGCAAAGTGTTCGGCGTATCCCATGGCTAATACAATTGGTTGTGAAAAGTCGAGTTGTCTTTTGCTTTTTTAGACTAGAAGGGTGCAGGGGATGAGTTGCGTTTTTGTAAAATGGAGAAGGAGAAACTGCTTTGAAATTAACATATATGTTAATTAACAAATATGTTAATTGGAGCAATAAAAAAGGTGGATAGGGGCCGAGGCCTTTATCCACCTTTTCAAAATTGA
>CALJSD010000178.1 GCA_937976325.1 uncultured Carnobacterium sp. | reverse complement strand
CTTTTCCAAAAAAAAATCGATAAAATAAATGAAATCTTATCTAAATGTTTAGTATAATACTAACGTAAACTTTTTAAAGGAGACTCTTATGAATATTACGATTATTAGTGTTGGGAAATTAAAAGAAAAATATTTAAAACAAGGAATTGACGAATATGCTAAGCGATTAGGAAGTTATTGTAAACTTCAACTTATTGAAGTACCAGATGAAAAAGCTCCAGAAAATCTAAGTGAGAAAGAAATGGAACAAGTTAAAGATAAAGAAGGAGAAAAAATTCTAGCAAAAATAAAAGATTCTGATACCGTTATTGCGATGGCGATTGAAGGAGATTTAATCAGTTCAGAACAATTAGCTGAAAAAATTGAAAATTATGGAATTAATGGACAAAGTTCTATTGCATTCATTATTGGGGGTTCATTAGGATTAAGTGATACTGTCAAAAAACGTGCGAATGCTAAAATTTCATTTGGAAGAATTACTCTTCCTCATCAATTAATGCGATTAGTGTTAGTCGAACAAATTTATCGTTCTTTCCGAATTACAGCAGGACATGCGTATCATAAATAAGTTTTCATAAATTATAATAAAATCTATAAATATATTTCACAAATTCTTCATATTCTTCCACTATACTTTAGTCATTCCCAAATAAGAATATTTATCCTCCCAAAATAAATATTTCTAATCCTTTTTTCCACCGATGAGAAATCGGTGGTTTTTTATTTATAACAACTTGTGAATTAGTTAACAAAAATAAAAAAGCTGTGGAAAACATTTCCACAGCCTTACTTATTCAAAATTTATCTACATCAGTGAAAAACTTAAAATTATTGAGCAACAATATTCACAGTCATTGTCGCTTGAACATCATGATGTAATTTAACAGGTACTCTAGCAAAACCTAATGCACGAATTGGTGCAGCTAATTCAAATTTACGACGATCTAATGAAACATTAAATGTTTTATTGAATTCTTCTGCAATTTGCTTTGCTGGAATTGCTCCAAATAAACGTCCATCTTCTCCTGCTTTTGCTTTAATCGTTACCACTGTTTCTTCTTTTTCTAAGAATTCTTTTAATTCTTTTGCTTGTGCTAATAATTCAGCATTATGTTTTTCTTCTGCTTTCTTTTGACCAGCTAAAGTTGATAAGCTTGCATTTGTTGCTTCTTTTGCTAAACCATTTTTAATAAGGAAATTTTGTGCATAACCATCTGCTACATTTTTAACATCTCCTTTTTTTCCTTTACCTTTAACGTCTTGTAGAAAAATCACTTTCATTTTTCTAACCTCCTATAAATCTATTTCATTTCCTAATTCAGAAATAACTTCTTTTAATTGAATAACGGCTTCCTCAATCGTTGTATCACTTAATTGAGTGGCTGCATTTGAGAAATGTCCTCCTCCGCCCATTTTTTCCATTACTCGTTGTACATTTTTATTTCCTAAGCTTCTACCGCTAATACCTATTCTTCCATCTTCACGTTTTGTAACAACAAATGAAGCATCAATATTTTCCATTGAAAGCATCATATCTGCTGTCTGTGCAGCAACAACTGTAGGATAAGTATGGTTTTCTTCTCCTTGTACAATACCAATATTATTATCTAATAAAATTAATGAATTTAATAAATGACTTCTTAATAAATAAGTTTCAACATTTTCTTTCAATAATCTTTGAATTAATATAGTATCTGCTCCAACTGATTTTAAATAACTTGCTGCATCAAATGTTCTAGAACCCGTTCTTAATGTAAAGTTTCTTGTATCTACAATAATACCACCTAACATTGCTGTTGCTTCTATCGGTTGAATACTTTCTGCATAGTTATTCTGATATTCAAATAATTCGGTAATTAATTCTCCTGTAGAAGAAGCATATGGTTCAATATAAACTAATACAGGATTTTTTGGGAAATCTTGACTTCTTCTATGATGGTCAATCACTACAATCTTATTTGCTTGTTCTAAAACTTCTGGTGCAGCAGCAATAACCGGACGACTAACATCTACTAATATCACTAATGTATTTGGAGTTAATTTTTCTAATGCTTCTTCTGGAGTAATAATATCCTCTCGTAAATCTTTTTGTTCACGAATGACATCCATTAGTTTATGAATATCATGAGAAAACTGGTTTTCATTTGTTACAATCCAAGCTTTTTTCTGATTCATTTTAGCAATTCTTCTAATTCCTAAACATCCACCAATAGCATCCATATCCGGAAATTGATGTCCCATTACAATGATTTCAGTTGCTTCTTCCATTAAGTCTTTCAATGCTTGAGAAACCATTCTTGCTCTCACTCTTGTACGTTTCTCCATTGGATTTGATTTTCCACCATAGAAACGTGCATCCTCATTTTGAGAACGAACAACGACTTGGTCTCCACCACGTCCTAGAGCTAAATCTAAATTTGCTTGTGCATAAGACGCAATTTCTTGATATTGCGTTTCATTTTCTTTATCTGAATAAGAAAAACCCATACTAACTGTTAATGGATAATTTTGTTTAGCAGTTGTTTCTCGAATTTTATCCATAATATCAAATTTTTCTTTTTCTAAAGTTTCTAATGACTTACGATTTAAAAATGCAATAAATCGATCGTCATCTACTCTTTTCATAAAGATATTATGGTGAATTGCCCAACTCGATAATTGATTCGTTACAAAATTATTTAAATTCGATTTTCTTCTATCATTTAATGACTGGGAAACTTCTGAGAAATTATCTAAAAATATTTGTCCAATTACAATCTGTTCATCATGATATTTTTCTTCAATACTTGCATATTCAGTAATATCCGTTAAATAAATCATTCGAATATCTGGATGTACGATCACTTGATATTTTTTATTTTCATGAGAAAAAATATCCTTTTCTTTATGTTGTTGAATCTGTCTTTTCACTTGATAAAATAATCGTTCATTTAATTGTTTTAGTGGCACTCCAATAACATTTTGTTTTTGAAGTTTTTTCTGTAAATATGGATTTACCCATCTAATATTTTCTTTTTCATCATATAAAATCATACCAATTGGCATTTTTAAATAAGCATCCTGCTCACCTTTACGAATTTGATATGCTAAATCAGTTGCATAATCATTTATTCGTTTTGAAATAATATGAATTGAAAAATAGGTTAAAATGGCAAACAAACATAACCAGATAAGTACTATAAGTCCTAACCAAGGATGAATCATAAAACTCATCATACACATAATACTTAAAAGAATTATAAATGAACCACCATAATATTTTGCAGATGGAATTCTTAGATAAGATGGAAGTTTTTCATACCATTCTTTAAAATGATTTAACATATGTTTATCACCATCTTTCTATAACTATTTTAACATATTTCAAAGCAAAGGAATACCCTTGAAGCTTTATCATAATGTTTCACGTGAAACATTTATTCTAACATTAAATCACTCTTCTAATGTTTCACGTGAAACATTTGATAGAAAAAAGGACTGGAAAACCAGTCCTTTGTCTTAATTAGTCTACTGTTGTAAATGGTAATAATCCCATGATACGAGCACGTTTGATTGCAACAGTTAAAGTACGTTGGTGTTTAGCACAAGTACCTGTTACACGACGTGGTAAGATTTTACCTTTTTCAGAAATGTAACGTTTTAATAAATCTACATCTTTGTAATCAATGTAGTCGATGTGGTTTGCACAGAAGTAGCAAACTTTTTTACGACGGCGTTGACCGCCACCTCTACGTTGTTGAGCCATTATGGTATCCTCCTTTTAAACTTTAGAATGGTAAATCATCATCTGAAATGTTGATTGTCTCTCCATTGCTTAAGAATGGGTCAGACATTCCACCACCGAATGATGAAGTAGGAGTATTAAACTGATTAAAGTTATTTGATTGGTTTTGTTGGAATCCGCCTTGTGAGCTTTGATCGTTAGCAGGGCGTTGTTCAGTAACGTTACGTGATTCTAACAATGAGAAGTTCTCAGCTAGCACTTCAGTTACATAAACTTTTTGGCCTTGTTGGTTATCATAGCTACGAGTTTGAATACGTCCTTCAATTCCTACTAGTGAGCCTTTACGAGTGAAATTCGCAAAGTTTTCTGCAGCTTTACGCCACATTACGCAATTGATAAAGTCTGTTTCACGTTCACCGTTTTGGTTTTGGTAACGACGATCAATTGCAACAGTGAAGCTCGCATAAGCAGTTCCGTTTGAAGTATAACGTAAATCAACGGCACGTGTTAAGCGTCCAACTAATACAACATTATTAATCATTTAATTCTTACTCCTTTCAAGATTTATGTTTACTTATAATAAACAATTATGCTTCTAATTTAACGATCATGTGACGTAAGATGTCATTGTTGATTTTCGCTAAACGGTCGAATTCATCGATTGCAGCAGCATCTTCAGCAGTGATGTTCACTAAGTGATAGATACCTTCTTGGAAATCTTTAATTTCGTATGCAAAACGACGTTTCGCCCAGTCTTTTGATTCAACAACAACTGCACCGTTGTCTGTTAAAACAGCATCAAATCTTGCAACCAATTCAGCTTTAGCAGCTTCATCGATGTTTGGACGGATGATATATAAAATCTCGTATTTTGATGTTTGACTCATTGACTGTCACCTCCTTATGGACTTTTGGCCTACTGAATTTTCAGCAAGCAAGGAGAGTATCATTTCTAATACTCACGTTCAATCATTATAGCAAACAAAGCTATAGAATGCAACAAAAATCCGCGCTGCTGAGGTGCTCAAGAAAATTTGTGAGTAGGAAAAAAAGTATCATTATATCATATCTGATATGTAGCATATATGTTACAATTGGCTTATAAAGGAATTAGGGGGAAAAAGAGAAAATGGTGGATTATTTAAAGCGGCTTTTTGCCCGTCTTGACGCGAAATATGAGACTTTTAGAGATGATTTTGAAGCAGAATATTTTCTTCAGAAAAATGCTTTAGCGATGATCAGACTTCGGAGGGACTCTGGACTGACACAAACGGAATTCGCTAGAAACGCCGGTATGACGCAAGGAAATCTCTCTAGGCTCGAAAAAGCAAATTATAATCCGACGCTCGCACATCTTCAAAAAATTGCGAGTAAAAATGGGTATGATTTAGAGATTCGTTTTAAGAAAAAGAAGCGATAAATGTGATGAAATCAACAAAAACAGCTCCTACAGACAAAAACTGTAGGAGCTTTATTTTTTTTAATTTTATCCCCAAACTTCATGAACGATTTCGTCGATGAGTTTTAATTTATCCCATTGCGCTTCAATCGTTAAGATATTACCTTCTTCTGTAGAAGAGAATCCACATTGAGGGCTGAGGCATAATTGTTCAAGAGGAACGTACTGACTTGCTTCTTTAATACGAGCAATCACTTCATCTTTATCTTCTAAGTCTC
>CALJSD010000177.1 GCA_937976325.1 uncultured Carnobacterium sp. | reverse complement strand
CGTTATATGAAACCTTTAATTGAAGCAGGAAAAGTCTATTTAGCGTTACCTCCATTGTTCAAGATTTCAAAAGGAACTGGTAAAAAACAAGTTGTAGAATATGCTTGGACTGAAAAAGAATTAGAAGAAAAAATTAAAAAAGTTGGTAAAGGCTACTTATTACAACGTTATAAAGGTCTTGGTGAAATGAATGCAGACCAATTATGGGAGACAACGATGAATCCTGAGTCAAGAACACTAATTCGTGTTGTCATCGATGATAAAGCTCAAGCAGAACGTCGTGTAAGTACATTAATGGGGAATAAAGTTGAGCCACGTAGAAAATGGATTGAAAATCACGTGGAATTTAGCTTAGAAGATGGAAAGAGTATTTTAGAAACAGAAGGGCATTTAACAGTGAGTGAACAACCAAAAGTTTCTAATGTAAAAAAAGAAGAACTAAATTCTCCATCATCTGTTGAACAATTATCACTTTTAATGGAGGAGGAATAATATGAGCTTGCAACAAGATATCCAAGAGTTAAATCTTGAAGATGTAATGGGCGATCGCTTTGGACGTTATTCCAAATATATTATTCAAGATCGTGCCTTACCAGATATTCGAGATGGATTAAAACCTGTACAAAGACGTATTTTATATGCGATGTTTGTAGAAGGGAATACGAGCGAAAAACAATTTAGAAAATCTGCTAAAACTGTCGGAAATGTCATTGGTAATTATCACCCTCATGGAGATTCTTCGGTTTATGAAGCGATGGTTCGTTTAAGCCAAGATTGGAAATTAAGAGATGTTTTAGTAGAAATGCATGGGAATAACGGTAGTATGGATGGAGACCCAGCTGCAGCTATGCGTTATACGGAAGCTCGTTTATCAAAAATTTCTGAAGAATTATTGAGTGATTTAGACAAGAAAACTGTTGATTTTGTATTAAACTTTGATGATACAGAAGAAGAACCAACAGTTTTACCAGCTCGATTCCCAAATTTATTAGTCAATGGTGCTACAGGGATTTCTGCTGGTTATGCAACTGAAATTCCAACACATAATTTAGGTGAAGTCATTGATGCAACGATTCATACGATTGATCACCCTAAAGCAAAGGTTAAGGAATTAATGCAATTTGTAAAAGGACCAGATTTTCCAACTGGAGCCATTATTCAAGGAATTGATGAATTAGAACAAGCGTATGAAACAGGTAAAGGTAAAGTAGTTGTTCGTTCTAAAACATCTATTGAAGCCATTAAAGGTGGAAAGAGTCAAATTGTTGTCACTGAAATTCCTTATGAAGTAAATAAAGCTTTATTAGTGAAGAAGATTGATGAAATTCGCTTGAATAAGAAGATTGACGGTATTGCTGAAGTAAGGGACGAATCTGACCGTACAGGACTTCAAATCGTTGTTGAATTGAAGAAAGAAGCCAATGCAGAAGGCATTCTAAACTACTTATTGAAGAATACAGACTTACAAGTTAATTATAACTTCAACATGGTAGCTATCGACGAGCGCCGTCCAGTACAAGTAGGGTTAAAAACAATTCTAACGTCGTATATCAACTTCCAAAAAGAAGTGATTACAAGACGTACACAGTATGATTTGAAGAAAGCTCAAGATCGTTTGCATATCGTAGACGGTTTGATGAAAGCTTTATCGATTTTAGATGAAGTGATCGCCTTAATCCGTAACAGTAAAGATAAGAAACATGCTAAAGAACGTTTAGTGGAGACATACGACTTCACAATGATTCAAGCAGAAGCGATTGTAAGCTTACAATTATATCGTTTAACAAATACGGATATTACAATCCTTCAAAATGAAAAACTGGATTTGAATGAGCAAATTGCGACATTCTTAAGTATCTTAAAATCTGAAAAAACACTTCTTCAAGTGATGAAGAGTGAACTACGTGATTTGAAGAAGAAATATGCAACTCCTCGTTTAACGCAAATTCAAGCAGAAATTGAAGAGATTAAGATTGAAACTGAAGTATTAGTTACTGAAGAAGAAGTTTATGTGGTTGCTACAAAACAAGGGTACTACAAACGTGTTAGCCCTCGTTCGTTTGCTTCAAGCGCTCCAGAAGAAAATGGAATGCGTGAAGGGGACGAAGTGATTCTTTGCCAAAAAGCTTCAACACTGGACAACTTGATTCTATTTACTTCAAAAGGAAATTACTTACACTTACCAGTGCATGAAATTCCAGAAGCGAAATGGAAAGATGTCGGAAACCACTTAAGCCAGTCTATTTCTTTAGGTAGCAATGAAGTCATTTTAACTGGATTCATCAAAGCTAAAGATAGCGATGACTCTTATAAAGATTGGACAGTTGTCTTCTTCACAAGAGAAGGCTTAGTGAAACAAACATTATTTAATGAGTTTACAACGTACCGAGGATACAAGACTCGTACAAGTAACGCGATGAAACTTAAGACAACGACTGATGAAGTAGTGAAAGTAGTTGTCACAAATCCAGAAGGCTTAGAAGTATTTATCGTAACGCACTGTGGATTTGGTTTACGCTATGAATTGAGTGAAATTCCAGTCGTAGGTACAGTAGCTAGCGGTGTGAAAGCAATCAACCTTCGTAAAGAAGATTTTGTTGCTGGAGCGATGGTTTACTCATTAGAACATAAAGTTGTTTCTGCATTCCTTACAACTCAACGTGGTGCTGTGAAACGATTCAATGTATTAGAAATCTCAATGCTCACACGTGCAAAACGTGGACTCATGGTTTTACGTGAATTGAAAACAAAACCACATCGTGTCGTATTCTTAGATGGAGAAATCACTTCAACTAGCGAATACACGATTGTTGCTGGAAACGGCGAAACTAAAGTTGTTAGACCAATGGACTTAACGCTTGTGGATCGCACAAGTAATGGTTCAGCGCTTTTAGGAGATACTGACCAAGAAGTGAAGGCTGTTTTAGCAAACTTTGATTACAGTTCATTAACACAACAATAGAAATACAAAGAAAAGGACTTCCAATAATTTTGGAAGTCCTTTTTGATTAGAATTTAATTTCAGTTGAATATTGAGAAGCTGCGTTCCAGAGAAGATACTCGGTTACACCGGCTTCTTTTAGAGCTTGAATCTCTTCACTAATGACATCAGCAGTATAGAGCTGATAGTTTCCTTCGCCAAGGAAGTCTGCCGTGAAGGCCTGAATCCAAGGTCTTGAGATAGGAGAAGGGTTTAATGTCTTCACATATCCTTTTTCAATCACCATATAACGTTTCACGATTTCGTAAGGATCTTTATCAGGATCTTTTACATCAAGCGCGTAATTAACCCAGTGACTTGGGAAAATCATCGGAGAGATCACATCAACTTTATCCGCAATATTGACAAATTTTTGTCCGATACCACCGATTTTTGATTCAGTAATCGCATGCGCTAAAATGTCTGCTGATAGGTGAACCCCATATGGTTGTAGTTTTTCACGAATGAACGCTACGAAGTCTGTGATTGCAGCGATACGAGCTTCATCATCGTTTTTAATATGAGCGTAGTCCCCTTTATCAAATACTAAGTCATCAGAAACTGTCTCGAATCCAAGAGGGAATCGAACGTAGTCTAATTGGATATCTTTAAATCCTGCTTTAGCAGCACCAATTGCAATTTCAGCAATATATTCCCAGTTTTCTTTAAGGAAAGGATTTAAGAATGTTTCGCCATCATCGGTATACCAAAGTTGGCCTAACGCATTTCTAAATGACCGTTCAGGATCTTCTTTTGGTAAATAACGATCCCCAAAACACACAATACGAGCAATTGGATAAATTTGTTCTTGCTCGAGTCGTTTCAGAAGAGCAGTTGTGTCAGGCACTTCGTTAACGGTATGTTTCTTCACGAGTTGATTATCTGTATCCAGTGGCATGGTAATTTTTCCATATCCATCACGTACATCGATTACAAGAGAGTTGATAGGAGTCGACTTAACAAATTGAATCATGTTTTCTAAGTCTTGTCCTTTGGCACGGAACGCTTGCAGGTAAACACCTTTAACACCATCTTCAGGATACGGAATAGAGATTCCGGAATCATAAATATGTTCCTGAGGAATGTTGGCAGGCATACGTAGTAAACTATTCGTTCTTAAATTCAACTTACTATCAGCAGCATCTTGTGCATTTGCGATTGGATAGTAAGCGAGTAGTGAACTAACAGAAGCTACAGCAAGAATGCTAGTAAATAGAGTCTTTTTCTTCATATCATCACTCACCCTTTCCGTTATTCACCAAACGAGCTTTTAGAATACGAATTGGTCTATCTAGCTCACTGATAGGGGAATTGATTTCTTCAATAATTTGTTGACGCTCGTTAGCTGAATTGTTCACTTCAATAATGAGCGCTTTTAATTCATCGCTTGTTTGTTTTCCGCCAGAGATACTAACGAAAAACTCAGCTTCTTTTTCTAATTGTTTTTGAGACATTTCAGAATAGTTCTTTAAATGAGTCACAATCGATTGTAGATTTGAGACTACAATTTGAATTTCTGCAGAAGGAAGGTTCTTATCCTTCAAGTTACTTAGTCTAGTCGCATCATCTGATAAAACTTTGAGCGATTTTTGCATAGACTTCAACAATTGCTGACGTTCTTGAATATTGGTGAATACTTTACCCGTTTTCTTAGCGTAATTAGCCATCGTGTAATCATCATGGATATCCGCTTCCCAATCTGATTGTAACGAATTTTCTAACGCTTGAATGTCATTTAATTGTTGAACGACAACAGGTAAGGTATCTTGTACTTCTTGAACAGTAGATTCGGCACTTTTCTTTGTATTACCGCAAGCTCCTAGAAATAAGAACCCAGCGCTAATCAAGAATACCTTGGCTGCGATTTTTTTCATATTACACTCCTTTAACAGTAATGCGTTTTCTTGTTGATATTATACGTGTATTCTGTCGATTTTTCAATCTTTTGGCTGATTTTTAGGACTTTATCCCCATTTTCGGTCAAATTTTACCCATTTTTACCCTTTGAGTGGAAAAAAGTGTTCCAATTTAACATCATTTTCAGTTCATTGACTAACCTTTGACTTCTTTGTACAATACTATTATTGAAAAGAAATGGAGAAGTGACATGTTTTTATATTTAATTTTAAGTGCTGTACTCATTATTGCTGACCAATTAGTCAAATTATGGATTGTAAATAGTTTTAGTTTACATGATGGAATGGAATTTATTAAAGGATTAGTAAGTATTTTATACGTTCGTAACACGGGTGCTGCTTGGGGGATGTTTGAAGGAAAGATGGTTTTCTTCTACGCTATCACTGCGGTAGCTGTCGGAACCCTTTTATACTTAATGTTCAAGGAAAAGGGAAAATCTAAATTATTATTAACAGCCTACTCATTCATCTTAGCTGGTGCTGTTGGTAACTTTATTGATCGCATCCGTTTAGGATATGTAGTGGATATGTTTAAATTTGAATTCATTGATTTTCCAATCTTTAATGTTGCAGATATCTGCTTAACTTTCGGAGTAATTTTCTTATTCTATTATGTAATTTTTAAAGAACAATCAAAATAGGAGAGCGTTATGACATCAGTATTCAAAGAACTAAAGCTTGATTTAGAAAAAACTGAGCGATTAGATAAAGTATTAACCACTAAACTTGGTTTAAGTAGAAGTACAATTCAAAGTTGGTTAAAGGCAGGGCTTGTATCTGTTAATGGTGAAGTGGTTAAATCAAACTATAAAGCACAAAACGGTGATGAAGTAACGATTCTTCAAAAAGAGGAAGAAGCCATTACCATTCAGCCTGAAAATATTCCGTTAGATATCGTATTTGAGGATGATTCATTAATTGTAGTGAATAAACCAAGCGGTATGGTTGTGCATCCGTCTAAAGGTCACTATAGCGGAACTCTCGTAAACGCATTGTTGTATCATTCGAATAGTTTATCAGACAGCACGAGCGAAGAAATCTATCGCCCAGGATTAGTGCACCGCATTGATAAAGATACAAGTGGTTTATTAGTGATTGCTAAAAATAATGATGTCCATCAAAAGTTAGCACAACAGATTGCTGAAAATAAGATGAATCGTGAGTATATTGCTATTGTAGACGGACACTTCGCACACGAAACTGGTGTGATTGACGCACCGCTATCTCGCCACCAAACGAATCGTTTAAAACGAGTAGTAGAAAAAGGTGGAAAGAATGCTGTTACTCATTTTGAAGTTTTAGATTCATTCAGTGATTATTCACTTGTATCTTGCCGATTAGAGACAGGTCGTACGCACCAAATTAGAGCACATATGGAGTTTATTAAGCATCCAATTGTAAATGATCCGTTATATCATCCTAAAGGAAAAAATGCAACAGAATTTGGCCAATTCTTACATGCAAGAACACTAAGTTTCACACATCCAGTAACTGGAGAAACATTGAACTTCCAAGTGGAACCGCCGAAGGAATTCGAGGATTTTATTCAATTGAATAAAGGTCGTTTTGTAGAGTAGAGGTGAGCGGATTGAAAGAAGTTAAAATAATGGATGAGGGAGCTATTAGTAGAGCGTTAACTCGAATATCTTATGAAATTATTGAGCAGCAAAAAGACGTATCCAATTTAGTGTTGATTGGTATTAAAACAAGAGGAATTACTTTAGCAAAACGCATTGCTGAAAAAATTTCAGTTTTAGAGAAAACGAATGTGGCAGTTGGAGAAGTTGATATCACATTGTATCGTGACGACAGGCATGATAGTGGGAGTGAAGATGCTCCTGTATTAAATGGGACTTCGATAACGTTCAATATCAAAGGGAAACAAGTAGTCCTTGTAGATGATGTTTTATTCACTGGTAGAACAGTAAGAGCTGCTTTGGATGCGATTATGGATATTGATAGACCACAAAGAATTAGTTTAGCGATTCTTATTGATAGAGGACACCGAGAGCTTCCGATTCGTCCTGACTTCATTGGGAAAAATGTTCCAACTTCTTTAAACGAAGTGATTCACGTTAGATTATTTGAAGATGATGGATTAGAAGAAGTTGTTATAGAAAAATAAGAGTAAAATACCTTCTCATTTAATGAGAGGGTATTTTAATTTTACAATGGTAAATGATCAAATTTGATATTTTTGCCGTATTTTAGATAAAATAATATGAATTCTTCCTATATAAATAACTATATTGCATATTTCCAAACGTTCGTAAAGTAAACGCAAACAATCATAAAACTGATTATTCGATTACTTGTTTGTAAACGGTTGTAACCTAAAATTCTTTATACTATACTAATAGCATGAATTGGTACCGTAACTTATTAAATGATCATTTTCGTAAGACGTTATGATTTTATGATTATTTAAGGCAAGACAGAAAAGGAGAATGAAACAATGGCAATTCCTAATTTACAAGTTGCTTTGGACCACAACCGTATCGAAGATGCATTAAAAGATGCTCTAGCGGTAGGTAATGAAGTTGACATTATTGAAGCAGGAACAATTTTACTTTTAAATGAAGGAGACAAAGCGATTAAATGCTTACGCAGCGCTTTCCCTGATAAAGTAATCATTGCTGATACAAAATGTGCTGATGCTGGTACAACTGTTGCTAAAAACGTTGCACTTGCAGGAGCTGACTGGATGACAGTTATTTGTTGCGCAACAATCCCAACAATGGAAGCAGCAAACAAAGAAGTTAAATCTTTACAAGTTGAATTGTATGGAGATTGGACATTTGAACAAGCTCAACAATGGAGAGATGCTGGTATCGACCAAGCAATCTTCCACCAAAGCCGTGACGCTCTATTTGCAGGAGCTACTTGGACTGAATCTGATTTAAACAAAATCCGTCGTTTAATCGACATGGGATTCAAAGTTTCAGCAACAGGTGGATTAACAAAAGACACATTAAAAGTGTTTGAAGGAATTCCAATTTACACATTCATCGCAGGACGTGGAATCTATGCTACAGAAAATCCAGCGCAATCTGCTCGTGAATTCAAAGAAGAAATCAAACGTATCTGGGGTTAATCCCAAGGAGGAAAAACAATGGCAAATATCAAAGATGTAACAAAAGAATCTTGGATCTTATCAACTTTCCCAGAATGGGGAACTTGGTTAAATGAAGAAATCGAACGTGAAGACGTAAAACCAGGAACATTCGCTATGTGGTGGTTAGGATGTACAGGTATCTGGTTAAAATCAGACAAAGGTACTAATATCCTATGTGACTTATGGTGCGGTA
>CALJSD010000176.1 GCA_937976325.1 uncultured Carnobacterium sp. | reverse complement strand
AAATTAGCCGATGTGAAAGTTCCGTTCTTAGTGAAATTATTTGAAAAACGTGCTGTAAAGAAAATCAAAGGTACGATGATTGAAGAACTTCTCAAAGACGCAAACTTAATCTAATGAGTGAAACCTCTCTAAGTCTCTTAGAGAGGTTTTTTCGTATCTTTTGTTGAGGTGATAGATATGAATATCGTTAGAACGAAAACAGGAGAATTGATTCATGCCACACAAATTAAAGAAGATGAAGTCTATTTTTGCCCGGAATGTGGGGAAGAAGTAACGAAGAAGGTTTCCAGAAATGGAGTGGTGTTCTTTTCGCATATTCCAAAGAAACATAGGCAGGAAGAAACGCTGGCGCATCAAGAAGGAAAGCATCTATTGCTAGAGAGTTTGAAAAGTCATGGCTTTCATGCAGAACTCGAGCCGTATGTGTCGTCTATTGAACAGATTCCAGATATTGTCGTGACAGAAGGAGAGCGTGCGTGGTGTATCGAATATCAATGCAGTGTGATTCCTACAGAAGAGATAGTGGAACGAACGAGACATCTGGGAGAGGCTGGCATGTCTGTCGATTGGATATTAGGGGAGAATTATGAGACTCAACATAAACTGACGGACACCTTTAGTTACTTAATGAAATATCATCCACAACTCGGGAATTTCCTTATTTTCTTTGTGAATGGAGAGATGATTTTTCATACGCAAATCAAAGTGAAACCTCGCTCGCAGCAGATGACGTTTCAAGTCGTACGCGTGTCGCTCTTACAGTTTTCATGGAAAAAGTGGAGAAAGATGGTTGAAGATTCTGTTCCAGTCAAAGCGCATCTAAAACCCATTGATGCGATAGAGTGGACGCCAAGAGATACGATGCTCTTTAAGAAATTAGCGTCGCCACTGACGAGGTCGTTTCTAGTGAAGTTATATCGCTGCAGACAGACGCTTGAGGACATGCCGAGCCGCTTCTTGACCTTTCCGATTTATACAGAGACGTTTAAGGTGCCGAATCTTGTGTGGAAGGGGCATGCGTGGATTCTGTTGGAACAAATGGCCTTTAAGGGAGATGTCGAAATGATGGAGTTTGTAAGGAGAGTAGAAGAGGTTTGGCGACCGCTGATGCGCCCTGTTCCAAATCCCCAAAGTCAGATGGAGGCGTGCCTCTGGGAGCTATTAGATGAGCTTTTAGCCGATAAAAAAATAAGGCTAGGGTATCCAAAATCAAAAATGAACCGTTTGCAAAGCAAGGGTGATTTTGGTAAAATATTAGTGAGTGTAGAGGGATGAATAGGCAAATAGAGATAATTATGGTAACTGTATATCCAATTATTTAATCCTTTCAACTATACTTGCACAAGGCATTTATAGGCATAATTATTTGATGAAGATTTGTCATCATCCTCCTATCTGGGGCTGTGGAAAAACCATGGCCCCTTCCTAGTTTGCTAGGGCAATATCAGGGCACGTATCGTGCAAGGAAAGGAAGTTTTTCATGA
>CALJSD010000175.1 GCA_937976325.1 uncultured Carnobacterium sp. | reverse complement strand
GTCGTTGGCGCTTCAGTTGTCGTTGTTGTTGTCGTAGGAGCTTCTGTTGTAGTCGTAGTTGTCGTAGGAGCTTCCGTTGTTGTTATCTTTGGAAGTGATTGGTCTCCGTCAACACCACCGTTTGCATTGATGTTTGCAACAGATGCGTTTACTTCTTTCGCCACAACTGCGGTTTCACCTTTCACTTGGTACCAAACTTTTGTGTTGTTCTTGAAGTCTTTTTGGTTTTCGTTTTCTACTTTTGTACGATAGAAAATAAGAACGCCAGTCTTGTTGATTAGGTCTTTAGGAATCGTCACTACAAATTTTCCTGAAGCATCCACTGTAAATGTTGATCCAGGGAATGCTGCTTTGAAATCTTCAATCGCTGTAGCGCCTGAATAGTAGCCAGGTTTTGCTCCTGTTGTTGTAATTTTAAAGCTGTTTGGGTCTAGTTTGTGTCCGCCTTGCACTTCGTCTTCGAGACGAACGTCGCCGTCCACTTCTAAGTTCATCGCGTTAATCGTTAATGCCCAAAGAATGTGTTCAGGGTCGTCAGCGTGCATATCCCCAGCTTTTAAGTAGAATGGAGCGTTGTTTACACCAGTCGCCATTTTCTTCACGTTCAATTCGACAGATTTGTCTCCACTCACGATGGTGAATTTACCAACGTGTTCTTTGTCTGTTGCTGTGTCGTTGTGACCTTCGATTTCGAATTCACCCCAACCGCGAACGTTCTCAAGGCCAGTGATGCCGTCGTTGAATGTTACTTTTGCAGAACCGTCTTTGATGACCATGTCCCCAACGTATTTGCCGTCGATGGTCAATTGGATGGTTTTCTTAAATCCAGTCCCGTGAAGAGTGCCTGAACTTGGCCAAGTCACTTCAAGAGTGTCTCCAGCTTTGATTTTTTGGGCGTGTTCGTCAAACGTAAATTTAACGGTCGTTTGTCCACCGTCTGTAATTTCGCTTGAAGAGACCGTCAATGAACTGATGTTATTACTAACGTCTGCTGCGTTCACCACTGATTGAGGGGCCAGCATGAATAATAACATCGGGATGAACAATACGAAGAGTAACTTCGAGAGTCTTCCTTTGATGAAATCTTTCATTATTTTTCCTCCTAAAGGTATTAATTTGTGAGAACTTTAACTAAAATCTCCAAAAAAATAGAGCAACCCTTGCAAAAAGCCTTCTAGTTACTGTTCTCGGTTAAATCTATATTTATTATTATATCACAACTGTAAATTTTTACTACTAATTTTTATATATTTCTCAATAGTTTCTTCATATTTTCTTCAATTTCCAAAATCGCGTTGGAAAAGTCAGGAGTAAACGGTAACAGAGGTCGTTTTTACGATTTTGTTTCCAAAAAATTCTAGCGTTTTAGGCGCACTCAATGCGTTGCGACTGCGTGAGCCTTTACCGACTTTCCGTTTCACTGTACAATAAGGAAGACATGAAGGGACGTGAAACTATGTGGAAAGACGCCATCGAGATGAGAGAGGCCGTCGCTAGTGGCGAGGTATCTCCAAAGGAATTAGTCCAAGAGACATTAGAGAAAATTGAACAACGAAATCCAAGCCTAAACGCGGTTGTGCACTTGCAGGCGGAGCGCGCGCTAGAAGAGGCAGAGTCGCGTTCGTTTGAAGGTCTGCCATTTGGCGGGGTGCCGCTTCTCTTGAAGGACCTCGGGCAAAATCAAGCAGGGGAACCATCGAGTGCGGGAAGTAAGCTCTTGAAGGGAATTCCAGTAAACCGTACCGATAATTTCGTGAAGCGACTGGAAGCAGCGGGTTTTATCATTGTTGGACGTACGAATACGCCGGAGTTTGGCTTTAAGAATATGACGGAGCCAGAGTTGTGGGGCCCTGCGAATAATCCATATGACTTGAATCGTAATGCCGGTGGGTCCAGCGGTGGTGCATCTGCTGCG
>CALJSD010000174.1 GCA_937976325.1 uncultured Carnobacterium sp. | reverse complement strand
GCCCAAGCAGAAATCTGCTTGGGCTATTTTTATCGATTGGTTTTGTATCATAAATGATACGTATCATTTATGATACACTTTTTATCTAAATAATGTCAGGGACTCTACTTCTTCAACACCCATTTCCGTTAATGCTTTTGCGGCAAGGTGTAAAGTTGCGCCTGTCGTATAAACATCATCCACTAACAAGACCTTTTTTGGAACCACAACATTCTCTTTTATTTTGAAAGGTTGTTTTAGTTGCAGACGCTCCTGCCTTGTCTTCTCGGATTGCTTCTTTCCGCTGCCAATATGTTCTAAGAGCAAAACGGTAGGCACTCGGCACTGTTTCAGTAAAGTTGGAATCGTCTCGAATTCTCTTTTTCTTAGACTCGTACTGGATGACGGCAACGGACAAAGAACGAACCCCCTCTTTTGATACTTAAACAACTCTTGTCTTAATTCCTTTATGACCAACGTCATCACTCTTGTATCTCCTACAAATTTGAATAACTCCATAAACTTCCGCCCCGCCTCATCATAAGCATATAAGGCCGTATTCTTTAGGAGTACCGCTTCTTTTACTTGATGCCATTTTTGACAATCCGGGCAAACTTCTACTTTCGTCATCAACCGTCCACACTCTAGGCAAGTTGGATGTTGTTTTAATTCCATAAACGGATGCTCACAATTGACGCAGATGCACTTTCTGTTTGCGCCTAGTAAAAACGAGAGTATCGGCTCCGCTCTTTCAACTTCTTCCCCGCACCATAAACATTTCATTTACCTTCCCTCCCAAGAAGCGCTTGTCGATTTAAGTCTTCGATTTCCCTTACCGCCTGGACCATCGCCTTTGTTTTCCCATTATGAAAATATACAACTTCTCCTGTTGGGCATTCTGCGGTCCGGCCAACACGTCCTGCGATTTGCACGAGTACTTCTCTTGAGAATTCCTCTTCGTGCGCATTAACGACGCAAACATCCACTCCTGGAAAAGTGACTCCTCGTTCAAGAATGGTTGTCGTCACTAGAAAATCGAGTTCTCCTGCTCTCATCTTCGCGATTCTTTCTTGCCGATACAGTTCTTTAGAACTAACCGTCTCGAATTTCGCATTTGGGAACTGTCCTCTTAGTGCTGCTTCTATCGGACCTAGAAGTGTAATTCGTGGAACGAATAGCAAAAATCGTTTCCCTACTCTAACATGTTCCTCTATAAACCGCTTCACAGGTTTTGGTACTTTCTTCTTTTTCAGTATTTTTTCTAAGTCTCCGATATAACTCATCGTTGGCACTACTAGTGGTTTCTTATGATATCGTTCTGGTAGCAAGGATACCGACAGCTCTTTTCGTTTGATTCTTCTCTCTAGCATCTGGGACGGAGTCGCCGTTAAATATAGCAAACAGCCGTTCTCTTTCACCGCACGATGAACTGCTCGAATCAGTAACTCATTATCCCGATAAGGAAATGAGTCTGTCTCATCAATCACGACCAAATCAAATGCGCGGTAGAACCTGAGCATCTGGTGCGTCGTCGCAATCGTCAGTGGCACTCTCTTGTACCCTTCTTCTGACTGCGAGTGAAGGACGTTCTGCTCGACTGTCGGGAAAGCTTCCTTCAAGCGTGGTGCTAGTTCTACACATACATCAATTCTAGGTGCAGCAATAGCGACTCGTTTCCCTTGTTGCAACATCCATTCGATGCTTGCAAAAATCATCTCCGTTTTCCCAGAACCTGTCACGGCCCAGAGTAGGTGTTCACGGAATCCTGTGTGCTTTACGACATCCAGGCACTCCAAAGAGAGCTGTTCCTGTTTGGAACTCAAAGTATGTTTATAGTGCGCTAATGCTCCTGTTCTTTTTGGAAAAGGCTGCTCTTCTTCAGGAGTCGCAATCACCACGCTACAAGCCTTCACCTTTCCCATCCCAATACACTTCAAGCAATACCAACATTCACCGTCTTCACAATTCAGGCAAGGCCCTTTGGCAAATTCCAACGGATCCGTATTCCCACAAAAATGGCACTCCTTCTTCCCGTTCTTCACGGTAATCCCAACCTCTAGCACTGCATTCGTAGAAACTTCCTGCTCTTTTAGCATTGATTGATAGACAGCTTGAATACGTCCAACGACTCCTTCCATCCCACTCACCTCACCCCTAACTACGCAAAAAAATCAGAAGAAGATTTCTCTTCTTCTGATTTTTGTTTGAAAGGAGTGCTTCTATTATGAGAAGAATGCGAGTAATACCCCTGCAGCAATTGCACTACCGATAACTCCGGCTACGTTTGGTCCCATTGCGTGCATTAATAAGTAGTTACTTGGGTCTTCTCTTTGTCCTTCTTTTTGTACAACACGAGCGGCCATTGGTACGGCAGATACCCCTGCAGCACCGATCATTGGATTGATTTTACCGCCAGATAATTTGTACATCAATTTACCCATTAGAACCCCAGCTGCTGTTCCTCCAGCAAATGCGATTAATCCTAATAAAGTAATTTTAAGAGTCGATACTGATAAGAATAATTCCCCTGTTGCTTTCGCCCCTACTGTTAACCCTAAAATAATGGTTACTCCGTACATCATCGCATTTTGTAGAACTTTTGTAATGTTTGGAACTACTTTAATTTCTTTAATTAAGTTACCGAGCATTAAGCACCCTACTAACGGTGTTGCACTTGGTACTAATAAGCTGACAAAAATTGTAACGATGATTGGGAAAAGAATTTTTTCCGTTTCACTCACTTTACGGTTTTCTGTCATCTTAACAAGACGTTCTTTCTTCGTTGTGAGCGCACGAATAATTGGCGGTTGAATAATTGGCACAAGCGCCATGTATGAGTACGCTGCTAGGGCGATCGCTGGTAATAAGTGCGGTGCAAGTCTTGTCGTTAAGAACAAGGCGGTTGGTCCATCCGCACCCCCGATAATCCCTACTGAAGCAGCTTCTTGCGGTGTCATTCCCCACATTACTGAAAGGAAGAATGCGACGAAAATACCGAATTGAGCTGCCCCACCAAGCAAGATGGTCTTTGGATTTGCAAGTAGCGGTCCAAAGTCTGTTGAGGCCCCTAAGCAAAGGAAAATCATCGGTGGATAGATACCAAGGTTTGTTCCTTGATATAAGTAATACAAGAGTCCACCAGGTCCATTTTCAGTAGGAGCATCCATCAACCCTGCTAATGGTAAGTTTACAAGGAGCATCCCGAACGCAATCGGAACCATTAAGTATGGCTCATACCCTCGTTTAATCCCTAGATATAGAAACACGCAGGCGATAATTAACATAATGATATTTTGAATTGTTAAATTATAGAGCCCACTCGTTTCAATCAACTGTTGAATGACTTCCATAAACCATCGCCTCCTAAATCGTTAAGAGTGGTTGGTTCGATTCGACAGATTCATTACTTGATACATGAATTGCTTTCACAACACCATCACAAGGAGCAAGGATTTCATTTTCCATCTTCATGGCTTCTAAAATCACAAGTACATCTCCTTTTTTCACTGCATCACCGACATTTTTATTGACCGATAATACAATCCCTGCCATTGGAGCAGGTACCACTTCACCGTCTCCTGTTGGAGCAGGTGCTGGTGCAGCTTTCTTTTCTTCCACTGGCGCACTAGGTGCAGGAGTTGGAGCTGCTGCTAATTTTTGTGCTGCTTCTTCATTTGAAATTTCTTTTAGTGAGACGATAAATGTTTCGCCATTCACTTCTACTTCGTATTTTTTCATTTAGTCCACCTTCTTTTCAATCGATACAATTTCAAAGTGCTTGTCCGGAACATCCGCACTCGCTTGTGTTAAAGCGACCAGTGCGGCAACGCGAGCAAGTTTATTCGTTTCAAATAGTGTTCCATCATTTGCTGGAGCCTCAGGTTTCACCTCAACTGGTTTCCCTACAACTCCAACTGTTGGATGACTCTTTGCTTCCAGAATTTGGATAACTTTAGAGCTTCCTTGCATTAGGAACATTAGAATCGTCAACATCACAAACACAATTCCCATTGAAACGATTGTGATCCATAAGATTTCTAATAAACTTAGTTGCATAACTCTCTCCTCACTTTACAGTCGCAAAAATCTTCACGATTTCAGATGGTTTTTGCCATTGTCCATTCTTCTTGAGCAAGAATTCTTTGCCGACTTTAGGGAAGAGTGCGTAAGTTAGAACATCTTCGTCACTTCTTGCTAAATCTCCAAGTTCTGCTTTGAGTGTTTCGAATTCTGGTGGCAAGTGGTTTGCTGGTCTGTCACTGATGACTTCTTGGTCACCAATGATGGATCTTCTGAAGCTTTCTTGAATTGGCACTGGTGATTGTCCATAAGAACCAAGTAAGTAAGATTTCACTTCGTTTGAAACCACTTTGTAGCGTTGGCCTGTAAGAACGTTCATCGTTGCTTGTGTTCCCACCATTTGGCTCATTGGAGTAACAAGAGGTGGATATCCAAGGTCTGCTCTTACTTTAGGCACTTCTTTTAATACTTCTTCGTATTTATCTGTTGCACCCGCTTGCGTTAATTGAGAATACATATTCGATAACATTCCACCAGGCACTTGATATAAAAGCGCACGTGGGTCTGGTGTTAACATTTTTGGATTCAAAGTTCCATCTTTAATGTATTTATCTTTAATTACTCGGAAGTGGTCTGCAATAGGTTCTAATTTTGCCAAATCAACAGAGATGTCATAGCCTAATTCGCGAAGAGCGATGACTAATGATTCCGTTGGTGGTTGGCTTGTCCCTTCACTAAGTGGTGAAAGGGCTGTGTCGATGCGGTCTGCACCAGCTTCAATGACTGCTTGATAAGTGAGTTGTGCAATACCGCTTGTGCAGTGTGTATGCACAACGATTGGGACTGTAATCACTTCTTTTAATGCACGAACAAGCTCAATACCACGAGCTGGTGTTAAAATTCCGGCCATGTCTTTCACACAGATAGAATCGGCACCCATTTCTTGCATTTTAGCTGCTAGTTCTTTGTAATAGTCAATCGTATGCGCATCACTAATCGTGTAGCAAATGGTCATTTGTGCT
>CALJSD010000173.1 GCA_937976325.1 uncultured Carnobacterium sp. | reverse complement strand
ACGATTATTTACAGTCTCTGCCTAAACTTATTCTTCTTTAGAATTTTCAAGATGCCAGGGCATGCAACGACATTTGGAATTTTGTTTGTAATGCTAATGGAGGGACTTGGAATGCCAGCGGTGTTTGGGGATTTTGGAGGAAGTTGGCTTAGTATCGTGGCTTATATCAGTCCAATATACTGGTTGTACAAGGCGATTGACGTTCAAACCATCTTCCCAGCGATTTGGGTTATTCTTGCGATGGCAGGTGTCTTCCTCACAGCAGGAAGCTACCGCCTAGAACAATACGTGCAAAACAAATAGGACAAAACTAACGTTAAACATCTTTGGATGTTTCAATAGTCATCATTATAAGGATACCGCCAAGAGCCTTTAGTCTCTTGGCTACCGAGCTTCAAACTGCCGCTAGGAAATGAATTTCCCAGCGGCAGTAATTCACATCGGTTATGATTCCCTACAATGATGACTATTGCATCCAAAGTGTTCTTCGTGGTTTTGTCCTTTTTTGGTGAAAAGTTAATGTGGTGCTTTCTAGGTGAGGTGCCCTGTAAGATAAGAAGTTGATGAGAAGAGTGTTCTCAGGTTGAAAGGGAACTTGACGAGCAGTGACAATAGCTGCACCGGATTGAGCCTTACGTCTCAATTCCTTTCAAGCTTCAAACTGCCGCTAGGAAATAAATTTCCAAGCGGCAGTAATTCACATTGAATGCACTCGCTATTGTTCCTACTATAGAATCCATGGATCTTTACGTGTCCTGTTTTGTCCGTTTTTGCTGAAAAGTTAAGGAGGAGCTTCTTGGGTGAGGAGCCCCACAAGATAAGAAGCTGATGGGAAGTGCGTTCTCAGGTTGAAAGGGGACAAAAAAAGCAAAATGTAACTTATATGTTACATTTTGCTTTTTCTGCTTTTAGTCTTCTAAGTTTACGTTGTGGTACACTTTTTGAACGTCTTCGTTGTCTTCTAGAGCGTTAATCATGCGTTCGAATAAACGTAAGTCGTCGCCTTCAAGTGTTACTTCTGATTGAGGAATCATTTCGATTTCGCTCACTGTGAATTCAGTGATTCCTAAGTCTTCTAACGCTTTACGAACAGTGTGGAAGTCGTTTGGTTCAGCGTAAACAATCGCTTGGTCGTCTTCTTGAACAACGTCACGAACGTCAACGTCTGCTTCCATTAATTGTTCTAATAATTCGTCAGCATCTTTGTTTGCGATACCGAAGATTGCTGTGTGGTCAAATAAGTAAGTTACAGAACCTGGTGCACCCATGTTACCGCCGTTTTTGCTGTAAGCGGCACGTACGTCAGCTGCTGTACGGTTTACGTTATTTGTTAAGGCATCTACGATAATCATAGAGCCGTTTGGTCCGAACCCTTCGTAACGGAGTTCTTGGTAGTCGCCATCGCCGCCACCTTTTGCTTTTTCAATCGCACGTTCGATGATATGACGTGGTACATTATAAGTTTTAGCACGGTCAATAACGAATTTTAATTTTTGGTTTGAATGAGGATCTGGTTCCCCTTGTTTTGCAGCTACATAGATTTCAATCCCGAATTTAGCGTAGATTTTACTATTGTTAGCATCTAATTTTGTTTTCTTTTCGACAATATTTGCCCATTTACGTCCCATTGTTTCACTCACTTTCTGATTTTCATCTGGACTTAACTCTTCCATTATACACAATCAAGACGCGGTTTGTTAAGTGTTTTCTACTAAAAAAGGGCCTATGAGCAAAGTTTGCAAGAATTCTTGGGCTATCGGGTATGATAGGAGTGAGGTGAGAAAATGGAAACCGTAAAAATCATCTATATTTCGACTCCGACATGCGGCGTGTGCCATGTGATTCGTCCGCAAGTTATGGAAATCGCAGGAGACTACGGCATTACCGTAGAAGAAATCGACGCCACTCTTCATCCAGAAGTGGCTAGTCGCTATGAAGTGTTAACCGTGCCCGCCATTCTCTTGATGGTTGGAGACAAAGAATTCGCACGCCAAGCACACTTCATCGACCTGATGGAACTCGAAAAGCGCATCGTTCAAGCAAAGGCGTATGTGGAAAATTAAAAAATCCAATATTTTAATTGAAAAAACGTGGAGAAAGTACGAAATCTCCACGTTTTTTGTATTGTTCCTGTTTTATTAGATGTTATAATGTGCGTAGATTAAAAAATTGTAGAATCATCTATAACAACTATATCATCAACATAACCTAAACGAGAATCTAAGTTATTTTTAGAAAAAGAGGAAAATAACAAAAGTGATAGGAATAGAAAAGCTAATAACAATTTTTTTCTCATAGAAAATCAACTCCAATATTTATTTGTTAAAAGAATACACTTTTGTAAAGATTGGAAATTTTTTGTAGGAGTATTGGAGTAGGAGGAACATTATGGAAAAATTGGGATATTTAATAAAGTCTTTAAGGGAGTGTAAAGGCCTTACTCAGAAAGAATTGTCAAATGGTATTATGTCAATTTCGCAACTATCAAAATACGAACGAGGAGAAACTGATACCACAGATAAAAATTTTTTTAGATTATTAAAACGAATGAATATATCTTTTTCAGAATTTGAGGTTCTATATCGTAAAGAGGTTGATAGCTATCAAAACTTCTTGGATAAGTTTAGATCGGTAATTGTGAAAAAAGAAGTTAGTTTGTTAAACGAGTTATATATGGAAGAGTTGGAGTTAGAAAATGAAACTGGAAATTACTGTCATTATCATAACCAATTACTTATAAAATTTCATATTAATAAGCTACTGAATATAGAAAATGATAAAAGGGATATAAAGAAAATTGTAGATTACCTTTATTCTGTCGAAGATTGGGGAAGATACGAATTGATGATCTTTGGGAATTTTTCAATTTTCTTTTCATCTGATCGAATTAATGAGTTTGTAAATAGAATTGACAAAAAGAGTTATTTGTTTTCTAATTCAAAAAGTTTCTTAGAACAAATTGGAAGAATCATGTTAAATGTAATAAGAAAGGATTTGGAAGAGGAACAATATAGATCAGCTTCAATTCTTATAGATAAATTAGAGAAGATGTTAAAGGATACCCCTCTTTTTTATGAAAGATTAAAGGTAAATTATTATAAAGGTATTCTGATGATTAAAAATGGGCATGTTAATCTAGGTAAAGCAAAAGTTGAGCAAGTAATTGATTTTTTGATTTTTATTGGAGAAGTAGAACGAGCCCATGATTACAAAAAATATGCGAAGATGTTCTTACCAACTATATATGATAAATAAATGAGTAGAAATAAAATATACTGTTATACTCAACACATCAAAATGGGTTAATGGAAAATCCAAAACAGAGACAATTGATGAGAGTATTCTTAATAGATTTAGGGGATTTGAAGCGGTATATAATTTCTATTTAGAAATTTATAGGAGGAAAGAAATCAATGAAACGGTATCTGCTCAGGCATAAAGTAGCATCTCTTGTTGTGGTGTTATTATCTTTTTTGGAAAATGCATCCTCTATTATTAGTATTTCGTTGAATGCACCAGCATTTAATGCTTTGGTAAAGGGCGATTTTTCTACGTTTTTAATGTGGAAGTTAGTAGGAATAGCTTTCAGTGGAGTTTATTTAGCATCGTTATATGGATATAATGTGCAACTGAATAAGCTCATCCAAAAAATTAGCATTGAAATCCGAGGAGAAATTGCTGACAGAATCGGTCGTGCGAATTATTCAACAGTGACAGAAAAAGATGTTTCTGCGTACGTTTCATGGTTTACAAGCGATTTAGAGCAATTAGAAGACAATGGATTTGCTGTGTTATTCAACAGCAACGGAAGTGGATTGATGCTGATTTTTGCATTGATTTCTCTCTCACTATTCCATTGGGGATTAGCAGTTGTGACTGTTTTTGTAGCATTGATGCTTATTTTCACGCCAAAGTGGTTTCAAAAACAAACCAAGGAAGCTACTTCAAATCTATCTGCTGCCAATGAAGAATTTACTACAACCGTTCAAAACTTATTTAAAGGATTCGAAGTGTTTTATACCTCGAATGCAGTGGGACAATTTGTGAAGCGAATGAAAGTCGCTTCGGATGCATTATCAGAAGTTAAAGTCGGCTATCGAAAGAAATTTTCTTTTGTACAATTGTGCATTTCGATACTGAATTTTGTTGGGAAAATTTCAGTGGATGTCGTAGCCGGAATCATGGTGTTTGCTGGGATGATTTCAGTGGGGGCATTTACTGCAGCAGGTTCTCTTACATTTAATTGCTTTGCATCGTTAGAACAAGTCGTTCAACAATTCGTTCAATTAAAATCGATACATGTTTATTTTGATAAATTTAATAGCTTAGAAGCAGATTCGAATTTACAACCAGACAACAGTTCTCTCCAACAGGCTTTATCGTTACGAGATGTCACAGTCAGCGTGAATGGGCATGTCATTGTACATCCCGTGACGTTCACTATCGAAAAAGGGAAGAAATATGCGTTGTTAGGAGATAGCGGTACTGGGAAATCAACGTTATTGAATTTCTTAGCCGGTCGGAATCACGAATTTACGGGTGAAGTAATCCTCGATGGGAAGCCTCTTTCTAAGGAACAAATTGTACAGCTGCGCAATATTACTGCATACAATCCTCAGAAGAACCATATTTTTAACGCCACAGTCAAAGATAATATTACGCTATGGGAAGATCGTCCGTTTGAGGAAGAATCTAGTCAAATGGGGTTGAACCAATTTACGAATGCGCAGGAAGTTGTTAGTGAACATGGGACTAAGTTATCAGGAGGGCAACGACAACGATTAGCGCTTGCTAGAACGTTACTTGAATCAGAGAAGGTGTTATTACTCGATGAAAGTACCGCGAATTTAGATTTGGAAAGTGCGCGAAGTATAGAAGCTCAACTCCTTCAAAATCCTAACCTAACCCTTGTGATTGTGACACATCATTTTTTTGAAGAACATCGTGATTTATTTGATGAAGTGATTTACTTAGGGAAGGAGAAATCATTATGAAGCAGAAGTTATTACAACATCCATCCAAAGTAATGATTCTTCTCGTATTAGTAATCATCAAGAGTCTTTTAACCGTAGCGAATATTGCGATTATTGCATATGCCATTGACGGGTTAGTTGCTTTAAATGCTTGGCAATTTGTAGGAGCATTGGCAATCCGGTTTGCTATGAATGGAATATTATCGTATTCAAATTTCTTATTTTCCGTTCAACAAGAGAAGTTCATTCAATTAGTTAATACGGAATTAAGGGAAGAAATTGCAGAAAAACTTCGCAAGGCGAATTATATGGAAATCACCAAACGTGAATTTCCAGAGTATGTATCTTGGATGACAAATGATATGGAGAGAATCTCGTCATTGGGACTTCCAATGTTCTTCACGATAACAGAAAGTGTACTAACGGTGCTGTTATCAATAGGAGTTATCCTTACTTATCACTGGTCTATCCTGTTATTCCTTGTAGTATTAATTAGCGGACTTCTTTTGATTCCAAAATTATTCGAACCACATACGAAGAAAGTACTGGAAAGTTATTCTGCAACCCAAGAAAAATTTTCTTCGAATGTACAAAATTTACTAGAGGGTTATTCTGTATTCTATGCATTAAATAAAATGGATACCTTTAAAAATCGCGTCCAATTTGAATCGGGCGCCGTTAAAGATGCGGTAGTTCGTTTAATTCGCGCATTCATGCTATCAGGAATTGCTTCAGGAGCAGTGAATAGTTTAGGTCAATCATTGAGTGCCATTTTAGTCGGATATCTTGTGGTTAATGGGATTGTATCGATTGGGGTTATGGGAAGTATTGGTTCATTTACAGGAATGCTTTTTGGTAAAGTCAGCCTAATCGCGCAAAATTTAGTACAGTATAAATCTGTTCAAGTATATTTTGATAAATATGAATCCATCCTTCCTGATGAATTGCTACAAGAAGAACTGGAACTGAAGAACTCTTTAGAATTAAGATCTGTAGAAGTAGCGGTCAACGGAAATAAAATTGTGAAACCAACTTCCTTTACGATTGAGAAAGGAAAGAAATATGCTCTAGTCGGGGATAGCGGAAGCGGAAAATCGACATTATTACATTTCCTTGCAGGAGAAAACAATGACTATTCTGGGAAAGTCTTCTTAGATGGAAAAGAACTAACGAAGGAACAAATAGTTCAATTGCGTAGTGCTGTTCACTACAACCCGCAAAAGAATCATTTGTTTAACGCAACCGTTAGAGAGAACATTACATTGTGGGATAACACCAAAGAAATCTCACTTCCTGAAGAACTAGGCATCCAGCAATTCTGCCAATTAGATGATGCGGTTACCGAGCATGGTAGTCAATTATCTGGCGGTCAAAGACAGAGAATTTCTATAGCGCGAGCATTAACGCAACCACATAAACTCCTTCTGTTTGATGAAAGCACAGCGAGCTTAGATATGGAGAGCGCTGCTCGTATTGAGAAAATGATTTTGTCAAATCCAGAACTAACCGTTATAAT
>CALJSD010000172.1 GCA_937976325.1 uncultured Carnobacterium sp. | reverse complement strand
AGGCATAATTGTTCAAGAGGAACGTACTGACTTGCTTCTTTAATACGAGCGATGACTTCATCTTTATCTTCTAGGTCTCCTGATTTAGATGTAATTAAACCAAGAACGACTTTTTGGTCTTTAATATAGCGAAGTGGAGTAAAGTCTCCAGCACGGTCGCTATCATATTCCAAGAAGAATCCATCCACACGGCAATGACCAAATAACGTCTTCGCTACTGGTTCATAACCACCGCTAGAGAACCATGTTGAGCGGAAGTTTCCGCGGCAAATATGCATATTCACCACTAAATCTTCTGGTTTCCATTCAATCACACGGTTAAGTACATCCACATAATCACGAGCGATTTTTTCAAGGTCAAATCCACGCGCTTCGTACGCTTCACGTTTGTCTAACGCACAGAACTCACCCCAGCTAGTGTCATCTAATTGAATATTGCGGCATCCTAAGTCGTAGAAACATTGTAGAGCCTTACGGTATGCTTTAACCACATCATCAAAGAAGAGGGCTTCATTGTCTTTGTAGCGCTCAATTGGCACATAGTTTTTCTCACGAACTTGCGTAATCAAATGCAACATACTTGGTGAAGGAATCGTTAATTTCACCGGAGTATCGCCAGAGTGCTCTTTTAAAAATTTGAAGTGTTTTACGAATGGATGGTTTTCAGAAAAATCCACTTTACCAACGATACGTAATGTTTTTGGCTTCACATCTTTATCTTTGAATTGAACAGAGAAGTGGTCCACTTCTACAAGTTCAACTCCATCTAAGTTTTCTAAGAAATCTAAGTGCCAGAATGCACGACGGAATTCACCGTCAGTGACAGATTTGAGGCCGAGTTCTTTTTCTTTCTCGATTAAAGCAACGATTTCTTCGTTTTCAACGCGTTCAAGTTCTTCGGCAGTGATTTCTCCATCATTAAATTTCGCACGGGCTTCTTTAAGACGTTCTGGACGTAAGAAACTTCCTACGTGATCGAGTCTAAAGGGTGCTTTTTGACAACAGCTACAGTTTTCGTGATTTGACATATGTTTTCCTCTTTTCGTTTATTCAGCTTCTGGTAAATACGCAATAGCGCGAACAGGTGAGCCTGGAGTATGGTTCCAGTTAGGGTATGAAATTGAAATCACAGCACCGACTGCTGGAACTTGGTCAAGGTTCGCTAATACTTCGACTTGGAAGATATCTTGGCTTAATAAGTAGTATTCGTTTGTTAAACCATGTGCTGCAGCGTGAACACCTGAGTCTGTATCTAATGTTTCATGACCTACAGCTTTCACATGACGTTCGTGAATTAAGAATTCAAGCGCATCTTTTGCCCAACCTGGTGTATGTTGAACATCGTTTTCGTCTAAATTACGAACCGCATCTTGGTCTGGCCAGCGGTGTGACCAGTCACTACGGAAGGCTACAAAGGCACCAGGTTCGATTTTTCCGTATTCTTCTTCGAATGCTAATACATCCGCTTTTGTTAATTCGAAGTTTGGATTTTCAGCAACTTCTTTTGAACGGTCGATGACGTAAAGTGGTAATAATAAATCTTTCAACTCGATTTCATCAAGGAAGCGTCCGCCTTCATAGAAGTGGCAAGGTGGGTCGATATGTGTACCGTATTGTGTCACCACTGATAATTGTTGTACGTGGAATCCATCTTTTAATGTAAATAAATCTTTTTGTTCCAATGCTGGTAGAGCAGGGAAGTGAGGGCTATTCGCATCGATTTGATGGCTTAAGTTCACCCATTTTGCTTGTTTTAATGTTTTAAAAGCTTGTTCTAATTGTTGTTGAAATGCTGTCATAATGATACTTCCTTTCTGAATAGGGGAAGGCTGTGGTTCAATAATCATTCTCCCCACAGCCTTTTGATTTATTTTTTAGTGCGAGGCTTATTCTCCCCAAACCTCACGGGCGATTTCTGAAATCAATGCAATTTTCTTCCATTGATCTTCTTCTTTAATCACGTTTCCTTCTTCTGTTGAAGCAAATCCACATTGAGTACTTAAGTATAAGTTTTCAAGTGGCACATATTGGCTTGCTTCTTTAATACGAGCAATAACTTCATCTTTGTCTTCTAAGTCTGCAAATTTTGAAGTTAAAAGACCAAGAACCACTTTCTTACCGTCAGAAACTTTCGCAAGAGGCTTGAAGTCGCCGGCACGGTCTGTATCGTATTCTAAGTAGTACGCATTTACGTGTTCGCCTGCTAATAATTCGTCTTCTACTTTTTCATATCCTCCTTGAGAAATCCAAGTAGAGTGGAAGTTACCGCGGCAAACGTGAGTGTTCACTGCTAAGTCTTTTGGTAATGCATCAATCACTGAGTTGTTCAATTGTAATGCACGACCTGCAAAGTCACGTCGAACTTCTTCGAGTGGGCGGCTATCGTTGAAACGTTTAGAAAAACCATCGTCTGCTAAAGCGCCCCATGTACAGTCGTCAAATTGAATTGTGCGAAGGCCTTCGTTGTATAAGTCCGTAATGACATCTACATATGCGTTTTTAATCGCTTCGAAAAGTTCTTTTTCAGTTGGATAAACTGCTTTCCAAGCTGCAATGTGTTCAGGTGTACGAATTAATTCGAAATAGAATTGTGATGGAGAAGGGATTGTGAATTTCACAATCACATCTTCGTCTTTCACTAAGTCACGTAAGAATTTGAAATGTTCTACGAATGGGTGGTTGTGCCCATCGATTGGAGCTGTTAATGTTGCCGTATCAGCTTTTGTTTCGACACCGTTAAATTTTAAACCGTGTTTACCTACCCTATGTTCTACGCCGTTGAATCCCCAGAAGAAGTCAAGGTGCCAGTAAGCGCGGCGGAATTCTCCGTCTGTAACGCCTTTTAATCCAGCAGCGATTTGTTTTTTAACAAGTTCGCGGATTTCTTTATCTTCTACAGCTGTTAGTTCTTCGCGTGTGATTTCGCCGTTTGCGAATTTTGCGCGTGCTTCTACTAAGTCTTTAGGACGTAAATAACTTCCTACGTGGTCTACTCTAAATGGTGCATGTGTTGTCATAAGTTTATTTCTCCAATCTATCTTCGAATTTCTTCTTGTGGGATGATTATTCTCCCCATACCTCACGAGCGATTTCTGAAATCAATGCGATTTTCTTCCATTGATCGTCTTCAGTAAGGATGTTTCCTTCTTCTGTTGATGCAAATCCACATTGTGTACTTAAGTATAAGTCTTCTAGTGGAACATATTGACTTGCTTCTTTAATACGAGCAATCACTTCGTCTTTATCTTCTAATTTTCCTGATTTAGAAGTGAGAAGTCCTAGAACAACTTTCTTACCATTATTTACTTTTGCTAGTGGCTTGAAGTCGCCGGCGCGGTCTGTATCGTATTCTAAGTAGTACGCATGTACGTTTTCATCTTCGAATAATGCGTCACTTACTGTATCGTAGCCACCTGAACTTGCCCAAGTTGAGTGGAAGTTACCACGGCATACGTGAGTGTTTACTGTTAAATCTTCTGGTAAGTCTTCTAGAATTCCGTTGTTTAATTCTAAGAATTCACGTTTGTGTTCTCTTCTTAATTCTTCAGGTGTTAAATGACTTTCTTTTGAAATGATGTTTAAGAAGTTATCATCTACGATTACACCCCATGTACAGTCATCGATTTGTAAGAGACGGCAGCCTGCATCGTATAATTCTTTAATCACTTGTCTGTAAGCAGCAATGATATCTTTAAAGAGTTCTTCTTTTGAAGGGTATACTGAGAAAGTTTGCTCAATATGCTCTGCGTCACGAATCAATTCGAAGTAGAATTGCGCTGGAGCAGGGATTGTTTGTTTTACGATGAAATCTTCGTCTTCGAATTGTTTTAAGAATTTGAAGTGTTCTACGAATGGGTGATTTTCACCAGTGATTTTTCCAACGACATCTGCTGAGTCAGGTTTTGTAATTTCATCGTGGAATTGGTATCCAATTTTTGCTTGCGTGTGATCCACTCCGTTTAATCCCCAGAAGAAATCTAAGTGCCAGTATTGGCGACGGAATTCGCCGTCAGTGAATCCTTTTAATCCAGCTTTCTTTTGTTGTTCGACTAACTTTTCGATGGCTTTATCTTCGACGGCTGTTAATTCCTCGCGTGTAATTTCACCTTTTACAAATTTTTCTTTTGCTTCTACTAATTCTTTTGGACGTAAGAAACTTCCTACGTGATCTACTCTAAATGGTGCTTGTAATTTTGACATTGGTCATTCCTCCTATAAATAAAAAATCCTCACAGTATCGCTACTGCAAGGACGAAATTTTCGTGTTACCACCTTGTTTTGTAGAATCCTCACGAATCCTACCTTACCGAGTACGCACACTAGGTGTTATACTCTACAGCTATAATGGGCTACCCATTTACGTCTAATGATTCGACGTAAAATCACTCCGAGGCCATCTTCAAAAATTCAATTTCATCTCTTCCCACCAACCGAGACTCTCTTAGCAAATCTTATTTTCTACTCACCTGTTCTTTGTGATGTCTTATGAACATGTTCTTAGGATAACAGAGAACAAACCGCATAGCAATAGGTTTTCTTATACCGTTTTTCTATTGTTTGTTATAACTATTGGTTATATATCTGTAAAACCCTATAAAACTAGTTATAAAAAAAGACTTAGAGACAATCTCTAAGTCTTACATCATTATTCAGAATCGACTAATTCATGTAATTTTTTCTTATAGTAGAATGTTGCAAAAATCGATAAACCGAGAATCAAGACAACATACGCAATTGTAATGAACCAAACGAAAGTACGATTCCATTCTGGTAAGTGGATTAATAAATAAATCGCTCCGAAGATAAATCCAAAGAGAACCACGACAAAAATGACCGACTTAAATCCACTACGCATACGGTTTAAGAGTTCAATGACATTCGTCCACGTTGGCGTAAAGAGCTTCAAGTCTCTGGCGTATCCCCAACGGCTAAGCCCTAGACTAATGATTCCCCATGAGAGAATAATGCCCAAGGTCATATAAATCGGTAAGCGAAGCACCGTACAAATAACCGTCATAAGAATGACTGGAATGATAGATTGAATCGCAAAGAGAATCCAGAATTTACGTTCTAAAAATTGGTGCATATCGAATGGAAGAACTTTTAGATAATAATAGTTTTCCCGCTCGAGTGAAATTCCGACCGCTAATAAGTTGTTTCCTCCTGTATTGAAGCCTGCAATGAAGGTAATGAGCATCGCAAATGGTAAGAAGGTGTTTAGGTTTAGGAGTTTCATAAAACTAATTTCTACCGGACCACCTGAAAAACTTAAAACTGCTGGAATTAAGAGGAGATATGGTAATATTCCTGCACTAATAATCGTTTGCGTTAATACCGAACCTTCCATTAATTGGCGAAGCGTATAGCGAATCACGAATTTCGTTGAAAGCTTGCTGCCATCTAACTCCATTTGTTTCACACGTTCGACTTTTACTTTCGAAGACGATGTTTGCGAAACGGCTTGGTAGAAGTTTGGCAATACAATGAACTTCACGAGTAGTAAAATTGCCACAAATACTAAGATTACGAATCCAATCATCGGATAAACACTCATATCGAATGGATCCAAAATTGCATTATAGAAGGCGAGTACTGGTTGAATGAAAGCTGGCATTTTTCCTGTTAATACAGTATTTACCATCGAATCTGTCAGCATCAGTTGATAGCCAATGACGGCCCCAAGGGAAATCACGAAAACTAAAATATTCGCAATCACGGATTGATATTTTCTAAACAGTGGAATCTTCGCTAGAAAGAAGCAGAGAAGAAACATCAATAAGTAAACAATCGAACTAAATAAAAGCACCCCTAATAAGGCAATTGGAATCGTGAAAAGGATGAAGCCTCCAGAAAAATACACGTGGATTCCAAATAACATCACGATTGGAAGTAATCCTTGCAATGTAGCCACTACAATCGAAAGGCTCTTCCCAAGAACGACTTCTAATTCCGTAAAGGCATAAGGCAAATACGATTCGAAGTCTTTACTTTCATAAAAGACATTGTAAATAGCTGGCAATGCTTGCGAAATTAAAATCATCAAGAATAAGAAGACCGTCGTTCCAAATTGAAGTGGAGGGTATGAACGTCCAGAAATTGCTCCAGGAATTCCAAATAAAGCTCCAAACATCACCGCAAATAACAATTGTTGCGTCAATGTTTTCATCGCCACATTCACGGGTTTCGATGGATTTTTCGCCTGTTTCTTTCGATAATTTTGTAATTGTGCCGGTTGCGTCGCAAAAATTAAATTGGTCTTCACCAGCGTAAGAATTCGATTAAACCGCATGTGAATCCACTCCTTCTTGTCTACCGGCTAGTGATAAGTAGATTTCTTCAAGCGTGCTATCTGGTTGTTGGCCTTTCAACTCTTGAATCGTACCGTAGAAGAGTAGTTTTCCTTTTTTCAAAATGGCAATCTTATCGCAGAGTTGTTCTGCCACTTCTAAAACGTGTGTCGAGAAGAGGACGGTATTGCCTTTATCAGCATGTTCGCGCATTAATTTCTTCAAGTCATAAGAAGCTTGTGGGTCAAGACCTGTCATTGGTTCATCGAGTACCCAAATTTCAGGGTCTGATAAAAGCGCCCCGATGACGAATACCTTTTGACGCATCCCGTGTGAGAACGAATCGATGACTTCATAGCGATGTCCTTCAAAATCAAATAATTCTAGTAAATAAGCAAGGCGGCTTTCTACTTCGTCTAATGTCATGCCATAAGAAGAAGCGACTAATTCCCAGAATTCATTGGCGGTTAAGCGTAGGAATAGGTCTGGGCTATCAGCTACATAACCAATTTTTTCTTTAATGGCTAGACGATTGGATGATAATTCTTGTCCGTCCACAATAATTTCTCCGCTAGTTGGATGAATGACGCTCACGAGTGATTTAATCGTGGTTGATTTACCAGCCCCGTTATGTCCGATTAATCCAATAATTTTTCCACTTTCAATTGTTAAGTTAAGTCCATCTAAAGCGACGGTTTGATCATATACTTTTGATACATTACGAAATTCAATCATATTTATTCCTCCTTATGGATTGTTTCACCCTTATTATACCGATAATAATTCGAAAAAGAAGTACTTTTTTGCGTAAAAAGAGTAATTTTTTGCTAAAACCTCTCCTTAGCAATGCTAAAGAGAGGTAAATTTGAAACTTGATTTCTTTTATAAGAGTGCAAAACAAAATCTATTTTTAAATACAGATTGATCTTTCTTTTTAAAATAACTCTATTCAATCGATTACTACGAATCCTTACGGATATCTTCATAATAGTGGTAATAGGGCACCGGTTCGAGCCTATGGTCTCTCACCTTTGGAGTAAGACAGAAGAAAAAATCGGACTCACAGTGTGAGTCCGATTTTCTTCGTAGTCTTACCCCCGCAAGGCTGATTAGAATTAAGCAAATCATAAATGATGAAGCTTAATCCAATCAGCTACTGCGTCAAATTCTATAAGTTTTTTTAGTAAGGAATAAATTCCTAACTCCCTCTAAGCACAGTGGTTGAATGGTATGAGCTGCACTGTAAACAGCTTGCTCATACCTATTCAACTTTGTGGGGGAAAGAAAACGAAATGGCCAAAATAGCTTCTTCTATTTTGGCCATTTCTGTCTTTCTCCCTCGTTTTAATGCAAACTCCCATCACTATTACTATAGAATCCGCAAGATTCTCCGAAACCACAATTGTTATTGTTCGCAACGCTCTATTTTATTTACTTCTTCTAACTATGGATTGCGGAGAAAGGGTGAGAGATAGGATAGAAAAAAGGCCGGGCGAAAATCGCTCGGCCTTTTTGGGTTTGATTATTTTTTGATGCTGTATTTTGTGCCTTCGAGGGATGCTTGTAATGCGTCGACGCTTGCGTCTCCTTCGACTGTGGCTACTTTGTTTTCTAAGCTGACTTCAACGTTTGTTACGCCTGGGACGTTTGAGAAGCGTTCTTTCACTGTGTTGGCACATCCTGCGCATTTGATTCCTTCTAAATTATATTCTTTTTTCATCATAAATCTCTCCTTTATAGTTATGCTTTCCAGCGTTTTAATCTAAGGGCGTTGAGGACAACGGATACGGAACTGAAGCTCATTGCAGCTCCGGCAATCATTGGGTTGAGGAGTGGTCCGCCAAAGAGGTGAAGAACTCCCATCGCAAATGGAATTCCGATAACGTTGTAGGCAAATGCCCAAAATAGATTTTCTTTAATATTACGGATGGTTGCACGGCTGAGTTTCAACATCGCTGGTACATCCATCAAGTCGCTCTTCATTAAGACGGCGTCTGCAGATTCGATGGCTACGTCTGTTCCGGTACCGATTGCGATACCGACTTGTGCTTGTGCAAGAGCTGGGGCATCATTGATACCATCTCCCACCATCGCCACAATATAGCCTTCTTCTTGTAATTTTGAGACATAATTCGCCTTATCTTGCGGTAAAACTTCACTAAATACGCGGTCAATCCCCACTTCAGCGGCAATTGCTTGTGCAGTTCGTTCGTGGTCCCCTGTCATCATGGCTACTTGAATGCCCATTTCATGTAGGGTTTGGATGGCACGCGCGCTGCTTTCTTTTACAGTGTCCGCTACAACAATCAAGCCTTGTACGGCATCGTTATATCCGATATAGAGCGGTGTTTTTCCTTGTTCAGCAAAATGGTTGGCTTTTTCATTCATCGCCTCATTGGCAAGACCATTTTCGCGCATCCATTTTTCATTTCCAAGGAAGACAAGTGTTTCACCAACGTGGCCTTTAATCCCGAAACCAGGAATGGCTTCGAAGTTCGTCACTTCATCAAATGTCGCTCCTTGTTCTTTGGCTTTGGCAACAATCGCTTCGCCAAGAGGGTGTTCGGACGCTACTTCAAGGGTGGCTGCTAGGCGAATGAGGGCATCTGCATCGGTATTGTCGGCAGTGACTACATCTGTGACAACAGGAGTTCCGTTTGTAATAGTTCCTGTTTTGTCGAAAACAACCATATTCACGTGGTTGGCTTCTTCCAACGCTTCCCCACTCTTAAGAAGGATTCCGTTTTCGGCCCCTTTACCAGTCCCTACCATAATAGCGGTAGGTGTCGCAAGTCCTAATGCACATGGGCAAGCGATAACGAGGACTGAGATGGTAATCGTGAGGGAAAATACCCATGATTCTTGTCCAAGGAAATACCAAGCAAGTCCAGAAACAAGAGCCAATCCGATTACGATTGGAACGAATACTCCTGAAACTTTATCGGCTAGTTTTGCGATCGGTGCTTTTGATCCTTGTGCTTGTTCGACTAAATGAATGATTTGAGAAAGAGCTGTATCTTTCCCGATTTTTGTTGCTTTGAGAATGAAGGAACCTGTCTTGTTTAAACTTGCCCCAATCACTTCATCGCCAACTGCTTTGGATACTGGAATACTCTCCCCTGTTAACATGGATTCGTCAACGGTTGAGTTTCCTTCTGTCACGACGCCATCGACTGGAACTTTTTCACCCGGTTTTACACGAATGAGGTCGCCCACTTGCACTTCTTCTACAGGAACTTCTACTTCTTGTCCGTCGCGTAAAACCGTCGCCATTTTAGGAGCGAGTCCTACGAGCGTTTGAATCGCCATGGATGTTTTTCCTTTTGACACAGCTTCGAAGTATTTTCCAAGAGTGATCAAGGTTAAAATAACGCCGGCTGATTCGTAGTAAAGGTTCATCGCAAAATGCGCGTGGCCTTCTAATACATGGTACGTTCCGTAAAGGCTATAAAGGAACGCAGCGCTTGTACCAAGGGCGACTAGGCTGTCCATGTTTGGATGTCCTTTAGATAAGGCTTTAAATCCATCCACGAAGAAATGACGTCCAAGCCAGATAATTGGGAGAACGAGCGCCAATTGAATCAACGCGTAGCTCACAGGACTTTGCATTGGGCTTAGAAACGCTGGCATTGGAATTCCAACCATATCGGCCATTGCGATAAAGAGAAGTGGCACGGTGAAAATCGCTGAAATAGTTAGGTTTCGCTTCATTTCTCTTAAGTGTGCTTCTTTCTTTTCGTTCTTTTCTTCGAGTTCTTCTTCCACTGATTTGCCACGAGGACGAGCGCCGTATCCCACACCATCGACCACTTTGGCGATGTCTTCAGGGGTCACGCTATCGTTTGCTTCAACCGTCATGATCTCGGTTGCCAAGTTGACGCTAGCTTTATCAACGCCTGGAATTTTGCTGACGGCATTCTCGATCGTCATGGCACATGAAGCACAACTCATTCCTTCAATAATGTACTCTTTTTGTTTGCTCATTACTTTCACCGCTTTCGTTTACATTTGTAATTTACATTGTTAGTTTACACCATTAATCTACAAATGTCAACAAGAAAGTTTGAAAAATTTTTTTGAATAAAAAAACTCAAGCCAACAGCGATTCTGCCAGCTTGAGTTTGGGTGTAATCTATTTAATTTGCTGAAGATAAAATTTCTTCTATCGTAGTTTCTCTCTCTTGGACTAAATCGTAAAAGCCAACATGAACACCCTCTTCATATAGCCAACATAAGTCTGTTCCATACGGCGCTTCGAAAATCTCAAGCATTACTGGAGCAATCTCATAAATGGAATCGGCTCCTAGAATTTTGAAATTGGCTGCATCTGAAAGATACTCTTCATCATCTTCAATGGATAATAGATTCCATCCGTTCAATGGTGGGGTTATAGATTGATCACGAAAAGTATATCGAATCGGCTTCCCCTCAAGAATATTGTTCGAAACAATAAAACCACCAAAATCACTATTATTAATCATTGTACTCCTCCATTAAATTAGGAATTAACAACATTGATGTAAAATCAAGTTGAAGATTCTATATACTTCTCAAATAAAAAATCTAGCCTCTTTTCATTTCCTCGAATTATTCTCCTTTTCTAAGGAAGGAACTATTTATTATTCTGTGACATCATCCCAGAGGGGGGATGGATAATATGGAGGGTGCCCAGTTTGAATTTCAAGTCTATTTAACTGGACAAAGGTTTCCATTTTTTTGATAAAAAAATGTTTTGCCTCCTCATAGTTCTCAAATTCCCATGATTTCCCAATAATATAGGAACGATCATCTCGACTATTAACTATAAATTTATTATTTTTATAATACAGGTGAATAGCCCAAGGCAAATTACTGTCCTCATCAAATAGTACATAATATAGATTCTCGTATCCATGTTCATGTATAGTTTTATCTAAGTCGGCTACTAAATTCTGCATGTTAATTTCTGACATAATTACTTAATCTCCCTTACTAAACCTAAATCTTCATAAAAACTAAGAGATGAACCAAATTGAATCTGGGTTCCCCCTCCCTGACCAAATACTTTGGCAATTTTTCCTTTACGAATATTTACCAACTCCTCTATGTCAAGGCCATAATATTCAAGAGATAACCTGATCTTCTCTTTTACAATGTCTGGAGCTTCTTTAAATGCTTTAAGGATATTTTCTTCAGTTAAATCTATCACTACTTCATACTGGTGGTAGACTTGATAATCTTCAGGATAAGGCAACCCTCGTGTATTAAACGGTAATTTTTCTCCGTTATCAACTGGACTGGCGAAACGCCCACCATTTGATCCAAAACGGTCAAACACTTGTCCAGCTTTTAAATTAGCCAGCTCTGTAATGGGGTTTCCAGCACTATCTACAACAAAGCCATCTGTTCCTTTTGGTGGCCATTTGATTTTACCCTGTGCATCCACAAAAGATCTTGATCGAACCGGAATTTGTTTACCTTCAAAATAATCTGCTGAAAGATAAGCTGTTTTCCCATTTGGCATAATTATGCGCTCTGGAAAATATTTTCCTTGTTGAGCATATTCTTGTCGTAAATAATTATCAAACTTCGAACTTTCTCTCGCCGCCTTACTAGCTTTTATATTCTCTATTACTCGATTTTCTATTTCAAGTGCTGATTCAACTTTTGGCACAGTCTTTCCGTTCAAACTAAAGTTCTCAACTGCTTTAGCAGCAGAGTATCCACCAATAAAGTTTCCTATCAAGTTCATCAGCTGTGCGGTTTCTTCGTTTCCACCAAGAAGCTTTGTACCATGGTAGGCTGCTTGACCTGTTGCTAAACCTCCGACTGTTCCCCAGAAGAACTGCGAGATTCCTTGGGCAATACTTTGCGTCTGGGCAATCGGTATGAACACCCCTGTTGTAAGACTGAAAATTTGCCCCAAACTGTGGTATAACTCACCATTTCCTAAAAAAAGTGTATCTCGAATCGGATTCATCGCAAAGGATTTCCCGTCGCCAGACAATCCATAATAAATATTCTGTCCAGCTTCGATAGAATTTGAAGCCCCATACATGAACATAGCCATTGCTCCATACTTGAAAGCTGAAGTTACAATCGGCCACATAGTCCCACCCGATATTACTAGAGCAGTAGCACCCGCAACCATCGTTAAAACGCTAAAAACAAGATTCATAGCTCCTTGCTTGCCTCGTTCTTCTGCGTAGATTGATTCTACACGCACTTTTTCCCGATCTCCCGCCTCTTGAATCTGTGGCATATGATCGTTCAAAAAGGTCGCAGATTGTTGCACAGCTAACATGAATCGATTCATTGACGGCAACTGACGAAAGTCTCCTACTTGATAACTTCCCATACTGCGGTCTCTACTTGAATGCTCTGCCAATAAACTCTTTGTTGCTGCTAGCAATTCCTTAAACGCCTGCAAATCTTGGCGAGCATGCATCTCTTCATATTGCGAAATGGATTCGTCTAGATGCTTGATATCCTTCATCAGCTTCTCATACGTGAATTTCGTCTTTGTATGACTAGTTCCTTGGTAATTCACTAATCCTGCGACTCTGAGCTTAGCAGTTGTTAACTGCTCCAACTGTTGTTCGAATCGTTGCTTAGACTTTCCTAGGTCTGAATGAAGCCCTTTATAGACATCTTCAGGTAATTCCGCATGGTTATGCGTATCAATTTGATAGTAGCCATCTTTATACAGTAGGAAACTTGCGATATACTCATTCATTAACAGCGTCAGCGTCTGTATGAATGTTCCATGAACTTCTGTCATATAGCTCTTCGCACTCGTCATCGCTTCCCCTTGAAGCTCACTCTGGTTTGCGAGGGAGGCAATGGACTCTTGTAGATTTTTTAGTGATTCTCCCCATTGTTGGATGGTTTGATTCGTTTGGCCCTGCATGGAGGTAATGTCGTTAAATTTTACGTAATAACTCATTTATCGTCCTCCTAGCCGAGTTAGTCCAGACAAAACATGTCCTAGTCCTTGGTCTGTCTGTTTAAGCTCTTGGCCTGTTTCCGCCAACTGAGCAATATCTTTCTCTAACAGCGCATTATAGTTCACTACTAATTGATATAATTCTTCAAATTGCTCTTGATAAAGATCCAGAACGGCAGATTTGGATGTTTTTTGTAGACTCGGTTTATTTACACTCACTAAGCTATTTTTTGAATTAGAAAGAGAGTTAATATGCATTCCAAAAATGACTTCTGATAGTTGAATTGTTCCGTACATATTTCTCCTCCCTTAATTTAATAGTTTTTCAATGAAATTCCCAAGATTGTTAATTTGCGTTTGGCACCAACCAATGAAGCTCTGTTGATCTAACTTTTGATTTTCTAGACGTGTAATCTCATCACAAATTGCATCGTGAAACGCATCTAGTTCTCGTTGGCAAGCGTTAAAGTCTTGCCCGAACCCCTCCCATTGATGCCCAAAGTTTTCCTTTTGCTGGCCTTTCCATTCTGGTTGGTCATCTTTACCCATCACAGAAATCTTAATCTCATGGATTTCGCTTCGGATGTTCCCAACAGATTGTTTGGCTGAACGGAGTTTTGCCAACTTTGCATCAATCGAACTTATCGTTGCGGTAGCTTCGGAAATACTATTATAATGGGAGCTGACTTGGCCTTGAAGGTCCTCAATTTCGCGGTAGTCAATTTTCCCCATAAATTATCCTCCAATACCGTTAGGTTCTTTTAATTCTGAAACATTCCCTTTTGGAATATCTGTTTGCTGCAACATCGCTTCGATATTCTCTAACATGATTTCATTGTCATCATCTGTGTATCCTTCTTGAACCACCTTAAAGATATCTTCCTGATTGAAATAGATTAAACTATCTCCAACCATTCCTTCTGGATAAAGGCAAGCACCATAATCGAAACGATATACTTGTCCTTTTACAGGCAATGCAATTAACCGAGCAATAATCATCATTTTCTTGACGTTTCCTTTTAGAATAACTACACTCCCCAAAGGTAACATTTTAGCTTCTGACATTCTTTAACCTCCATGAATATAACAAACTTTTTTATTATTACTTTGCATAATTTTCTTTATTATAGCATAAGCACATTCACTAATTCATCCGTATTCCCCGTTTTAATTCTCAAAATACACAAAAATAATTCATTAACAGAGATTTATTCCACGCATAAACCCCCACCGAAAAATTCGATGGGGGGTTGTATTTCTTATATAAACCTTTGTTACTAGCTGAAATGTTTGGTATGAAACGTTAATTTCTACGACGTTGTTTCTTCTTCCTGATTCTCTGCCTCTAACAATTCTATTTGCTTCAGATATGCTTTCTTATCCTCTAACATTTGGTATTCTATCTCTTCTATTTGCTTTTGATAGACTTTATTCATCTGTTCTTCGTTCTGTTCTAATTCAGATAAAAAAGGCTTCGCATGAATAAGATCAACATCTCGATATATTGTTAGAATGTAGTCCACGAGGTTTTCTGTTTTACGCTTAGAAACGCGCCGATAATCTTCCAATTGTTCTTTTATTTGTTGATATTCTTTACGCTTATCTAAATATTCTTTTTCTACTTGTTCAATCTTTTTATGAATCATACAATCTATCCCTCAGTTTATTTGATTGGATTTTGCAAGTTCAATTTAGGGATACTCTTGAGATATTGTTCTGCAGAATCTGCCGTTTTCCCTTCAAAAGCCCCTTTTAATTGTGTAACAAGATTCTCAGAGTGGTAAGAAAATACTTCTTTGGAGTAATTAGATAATTTTGATCCTAACTCATTTTGAAGCCTTTGAAGTGTCATCTCATGTTTTGCTAAAATTGCTCTAATAGCAATTCTCTCTTGATTTTTCATATACTGAATGTAAGCTTCTTTATAGTAATCCTCATCAATATAATCTTTTGCATTCCCAGTAAAGATCATCCCCAAAACTATCCCCTTTCTATTTTATAACTATTTAAACTAAACGAACTATTCGACACCACTTTAAATATCTCGCTTTGTTTTCTATCAACATCTTCTAATGTTTCAACAGCAGTAAATAATTTATCTGAAAAACGAACTATTTTATCCATATATCGATTTAACTCATCAACATTATGGCTGAACATTCCCTCATCCCAAACAGTTGGAAATTGAAAATTAGAAACTAGTTGAGACACTTCATTTCTTCCTAGAGTAATCCCAGCATGATAGGCTTCGCGATTTGCCTTTTCTACAACTTCTTTTACTTGTTGGCGGTAACTTTCCAACTCATCTTTCATTAGTTTTACTTTGTCTTCTGATTCTATTCTTGACAAATGAGAAATACATAGTAACAATCTACTTCTTAACTCTATTTTCTTTGCGCCAGTAGCTCCTTGAATAGCGGTCTGAAGAATTGGGATATTCTTATTCCCCCAGGCGATTACTGCTTGTTTTGTCTCATCAATAATGGCTTTGTATTCTTTCATAAATTCTGAATAGAGATACTTAATGTCAGTAGGTATAGCTAGTGAACTTAAGAACTCTTTAACAAGAAATTTTCCAACTTCCATTAACAATGAAGTAGCACCGCCCATTTGCGCTTGAATAATATCAATATACTTATTAATTAACTCACTTAGCTTTTGTCCCGCTCTCAAATAATCTGGGAAGAAATCCTCCGTTGCTTCTAAAACGGTTCCATCTGAATGAATTCTATATTCTCCAAAATCATGTGAACTAGGCGTATCAAATGTAGTGGAAAAATTAAATGGCACTATAACTTTCACTTTTCCTAATTGCTCATCTGTATTCCGATTTAACATTGACACAATATCAAAAGGATTTACGTAATAAGTTACTTTTTCATTTAGGATTTGAATTACTTCTTCAGAAACCCCAGATTGCCTTAGACTCTTTAGCGTATCTGGCCCATTTAAAACAACAATTTCACCAATTTGTTCCAATTCTTCTACACTAAGATGAGCTACTCCTTGTACAGAAGCTATCGAACCTAGAGAATGTCCTGTCATATTTAATTTTGCATTGGGTGCTTTTTCTCGCAATTCTGCTAATTTTACATGCAGAGCCTCTTCGACTAATTTTCCCTGCTGTATATATTCATCGTGCAACACGAAACGGTAGTTATTTCCGAGCCAATCATTTCTTATAGCATCTAAGTTCTTAAAACTTGGGGCATCACTTCCTTTTACCGCTAGATAAGCATTCTTTGTATCTTTATTCAACTCCGGAGTGTCTGTTAAAAAATACGCATTAAAACCATCTTGCTCATTTAACAGCAATCCTTTTTTGTACTCATATTCATTATCCACAGATGTGAATTCAGTTACTGTTTGGACAGTCTTATCTTTATGGACATATACTACTCCTTCATTAGGGAGATTCTTACCACCCTCAATTTTAATTTGAGGGTCTTTATATTCTTTAGAAAAGTCAAAATAAGCTGCATTTTCGACTTTATTTAAACGTTTATAAAAACTATTTGGTCTGTCTTCGTAGGCAGATTGAGATAAAAATTATTAAATGTAGATAAATTACTCATAATCGTACATTATTCCTCCGCGCTTAATACCAGGGCGTTGATTCATTCTAATTTGACTCATTTGTGGTATATCCCCTTCACCGGGCATTAAAAAATCTACCCAAATAACTGTTTCTGGAATTTCATTAAAAGTCCCTTTTACCGATAAATTATATCCATTATTAGATACTCCATTACTCACAGGTCTAACTGTTAAAGAATCCCAATTAAATTGAACCGATTCTACCTTAGGATATACTGAGTGCATCCATTTCACAATCTCTTCTTCATGTTCTTTCAACCATGCTAACTGCTTATCTTTTGCTGTCGCAAAGATTGTATTTGCGCGCCAATCTGGATTATTTAAACTGAACACCGTTACACCTCCTACGCCTAATAATGCTATTGTTCCTATAATGGCTAATTTCTTCTTCATGTTCCACCCTCCAACCTTCTATACTTGCTTCTTATCATTTAATTGTCTAAAGGCACTACTCTTACCAGTATTATAAGATATTTCATTGATTTTTCATATAGTTTTATTAATTAAAATCGACTTATTCTATAAACTACTTCGTTTTTACGAATACTCGTATTAATTAGAACAATTAGTTTTTGAATCATTGAGATACTATCCAAATATGCGTTATTAAAACATATCACGAAGAGAATTTTTTGAGATGTATCAAGAATGATACATTTGCATTTTTGGTTAATTCCTAAATCAATAAAGATCTATCGTTATGGCATAAATACAATAATCTAATCAGCGCTTGATAAGTTATAAAAAAAGAAGGAATTAAACAAATCGCTTAATTCCTTCCTTGTTGTCTTGCTAATTTAAAGTAAAAGCAGCTTCGGTATTTGGGCCTGCGCTTGAGGCTACATAGTCACTAAATTCATTATTTCCGAAACAGTCATTTACAAATTGAACGTAGTATCTAATCAGTTGATGTGTTTGGGAAAGTTTCGCTTTCAACGTAGAAATTGCACTAGCCTGCATTCCCTCTGCCTCCATCACTTGAATCACGTAATTTAACTCTTGTCCAAGTCGATTCGCGATAGCAGCCACCAGATTCTGACCTTTCACAATCTCATCCAAATCAAACGCACGGTAAACACCCTCTTCAATAATGGGTTTTAATTGAGGTTCAAGAAGCGCCATCGAATTATTAACATCTCGAATTTGCCAGATAACATGTTCAATACGCTCCATCGCAGGAATAATATGTGATTGCAGTCCTTGAACACTCTCTTTTGCTCTAGCTGGATACAATTGTTCTAATTTTCCCCAGTAAGTCTCAGGAGAAGCACTTGGTTTTACGGTCAAATCGCCTAACAGATTGTAATTATCTGTAATTTCTCGGACATATACGCTCTCGTTAAAATCAGAACTAATCTTAGCCACTAATTCCTTCAATCTACTCTTTTCTGACATAATCGCTTGGAGTCCACTTACGAGTTTATTCAGTGAATTACTATATGCATTTTCAACTTTCTTCGCATATTCTGAACTGCGCTTTTCTACTTGTTTATCAAAAGCTTGGAGCACATCTTTTACATCATCAAAAATTCCATCTCGCTCAAGATATGCCTTATAGTTAGCCGGAACTGTTCCTATTCCTAATCTAGGAGAAACAGTTCCCTCTTCTAGATGTTGACCTAACCACGCATCAATTTGTTCAAAATTCTCTGCTACACCATTGACGAATTCAATTATATTCATAATCTCTAATGTGATTTCAGTAGTATTCTTAGCAATGACTTCTAACACAACTGTTAATGATTCCCTGATTCCATCTAGCTTCCCTTCACGAAGACCTTCCCCTTCAAAGATCGTTATACTATCTTTAAGTAATTTTTGAGTTTCTTCTTCAATGACTTCCCAGGATTTCATCAATGTTGGCGTACTATCTCCCGCAATAGAGGAAACTCCCTCAATTCTTTCATGATGAATTCTCTTCGCCAACTCCCCACAAGATAACTTCAACCTGTACAAATCTGTATTGTATCGTCCATACTGAATTGGCAATCCGTTTACAAGAGCTTCTTGATTAGAATAAAATCTCGTTTTATCAAGTTTTGCTGTGTACGTAGCATCATTCAAAATTTGACGATTTTTCATGATAACTCCAACTGTATCATGAAGTTTAAACAATACATATGGAAGCCCAGCTTCTTTAAAAACTGATTTAATAGATTCGGAAATTTGTTCTTTTCGTTCGTTAAAATTTTCTCCTATTTTATCGTTCTTATTTCTACTTGCCTCTAAAATCCTCACAATATAAGCCATATCTTCTAGTCGATTGGTTATATTTGATTTGAGAATACGTAATAATTCTGGATTTACTTGAATCTTATCTCCACTACTAATCCAGTTTTGATCTGCACTTAGTAAATCCCTGGGTTTAGGGTCAATTCCTTTAACATGAAAATCAACCGTTCCGTCTCCATCTATGTCAATATCTGTATTAACTGTCGCCAACACAACATCTCCATTACCATGGATAATCTGCTGCAGTTGATTGAATTGCAAATACGTTAAATTATGTGTATACACACCAAATCCATAATCCAGATGTATCCCGGTAACCGTTGCATTTCCCGTAATCCCACCGATATAATCATAGTTCCCTCGATAGTTCTTAAATTGTTCAGGGTGTGCTCTCATATATGCGAGTTCTTCAGGACTTATCATATTATGAATATCAGGACCATGAGACCCCATGTTGTCCCATCCATTTTTCAACGCAACAAACATTGCAAGAGATTCTCCTAATGAATGCCCTGTTGTAGTAATTTGCGAATTACGGAATTGCTTACGAACCTCTTCTGCAAAACGAAGAGCAGAGACCGCTTGCGATTCAACTACTTTTCCTCTATTATTTGAATCTACATAAGCCATTCTGTCTGTATTACCATAGCCTATCATCTGTACATCAGTTGTTGTATCTCTTCCATCATCAGCATTAGTCCCCGCATATGTGATGATTATTTGAGAATAGTCTGGTTGTCCATCAGCCCCAATGGGAGCAACCGCCATCGCTTGCATCCCATTTTCTTGGTTATCTTCGACTTTTAATATTTTGAAACTACCCAATTTATCATTTTTTTCATTGTATTTTAAAATATCTTCAGCTTTTAAACCTTTATTACTTTTTTTATGATCTAAATCGTATACAATATCTGAAATAAATCTATTCTGTTCATCACTTAACATCAATTATCTCCTATATACTTTATTTTTAAGTCCAGAGGGAAATCTTTTTCTGTTAAACTATTTAAACGTTCAATATCCTCGAATCTATTAACTGGATTCAATCTTATACTTCCTGTTTTTTCATCCAAAATATTTATATCAGCAATCAAAATCGTCGTCATTTTGTTCTCATCATTATTGATTTTTACTCCTAAACGATAACTTCCTGTACTTTCATTCTTGGTAAAACTCAAAAATTCAATTTCTTGTATATCGTAATTTCTATAAATTTGAATAGCGATATTGTCTTGTTGTTCTTTCGTAATCTTAGGTTTTGAACACCCAACAATTAGAAATGTACTAAACAAAATAGCAACTAACTTTAATACCTTCTTCATCCTTCCGCCTCCTCTATTCTTCTATACTCATTAATTGTACAAACTCATAACCTTCTGCATCAACAATATAGCCTTCGTTTGGACGTGGAGATTTTTCGTTTGAGATATACGGGAAGCGAACATATTCTTGATCGCTGATACGCATTCCCATGAACACCTGTGTCGCCAATTGTCTGTGTAAGGTTACAAGCGTTGAGTAATTCGTCATTAAGTCTTTATAGTTCCCTATAAATACTGGAGTAATACCGTACTTAGGCCCTTCTAACAGAAGCTCTTTGAACTGATTTTCTGTAATATTGAGACTTTGACCAAGGATTTGGATGTCTGGAATGATAATCAACGACTGAGTATATTCACCAGGTTGCGTCATACGTTCCTTTAAGTTGTCTAAGATGATATTCATTCCATCTTTAGCGCTCAGTGTATCGCTGAAACGATGTGCCTCCTTAAATTGATCTATTGGTACTAATCCTAATGGGTCCACAATCACAACTTGAACAGGAGTCGTATATTGTTTCAATTGGTAAGCTAATACTTTGTAGAACTGAGTAACACTTCGAACATTATCACTAACTAAAGAGATGGCTTTATCCAATGTAAATGCGGCTACTTCGACCATTTCTCTCGTTAACCCGAGTAATACTTGATGGTTTCGTTCTGAACGGTCTACTTGAGCTTCCACCATTTCTGGTGTCACCACTTCTGGCAACATTGGAATTGGTTGCGGTAATGCACCTGTCCAATAATGTGACATTTCCTGCGCTTCTGCTTTCACTTGCTGAATCATTGATGAATTATCTTCCACAGCATACGGTACACACACTTGGAACGAAACGACTGTGTCTTGCTTCATTAGTCCGCGACCACGGATATCTAAAAGCACTTGGCTTGTACGACCAACAATACTTGTAACATCACTCTGTTCGAATAAGTAGAGAACAATTTTTGTTTTAAAGTTTGCTTGTAATTGTACACGCATGGCATTGAAACGAGACATCGTTGTGATGAGATAGATTCCTAGAGAGGCCCCCTCACGCGCTAGAATATTAACGGTTTCGTTAAAGGCTTCGCTGAAAGTAGCGTCACTCACTCCATCAAAACTATCGATTGCAATAAATAGTGAAGGGAATGGTGTTACGGCGTCTCTATTGTATTGTTTCATATTACTTGAGCGCGCCTCACTAAGAGCTGCCTTTCGTAACTTCACTTCTTTTTGAAGACGTCGTAATGACTTCATCACTTTCTCATTATCATCTGCTGTAAAGTAGTCTGCCACATGTGGAAAATCCACTAAAGAAATTAATCCACTCGTTCCAAAGTCATATAAATAGATATGTGATTGCTCGGGTGTTGTTTTACGCATTACATCAATCAATGCATTTTGGATAAAGGTAGATTTGCCATAACCTGGACTTCCAACAACCAGAATATGACCACAATCGTTGAAATCAACTGTCAGTTGTAATTGCGCTTGTTGTTCCGGAATATCTTGATATCCTAATAAAAACTCAGGATGTTTATTTTCACCCCAATAATGTTTAAATTGAATATCTTGGATATCTTCCGCTGCTATTCTCTCTTTTAACGGTGGAAGCCAAGGACTTGCGACTTTTGGAAGGTGAAGCGATTCGAATACACGCTTTGCTTCTTGAACGACCGCATCCAATTGCGTTGGCAATCGTTTCTGATTCCCACTTTCATCTAATCCACTTAAGTCTTTATTGATTGCTTCATACTGTCCATTATCTTTAATGGCATACACTGTCGTATCTCGGTGTGTAGAACGTACCGCTTCTGGTTCATAATCTGCTCCACTCCAAGCACTCTGGAATAATTCATAGATTTCATTATTCCCAACTTGTAAGTATCCACGACCCGTCTGCGTAATTTCTGCAGCATCTGGCGTTTTAATAATTTCACGCGAATCAGCCACATCTTGTACTTTCAATGCAATCTTAAACTTCGAGTTAGACCAGATCTGGTCATCCACAACTCCGCTTGGCTTTTGAGTCGCTAAGATTAAGTGAATTCCGAGCGAACGTCCGATACGTGCTGCAGATACTAACTCTTTCATGAAGTCAGGTTGGTTCGTTTTCAATTCTGCAAACTCATCCGAAATCAAGAATAAATGAGGCATTGGCTCAGTGGCTACACCTTCTTTAAATAATTTCATGTACTGATTAATATGGTTTACATCATATTCTGCAAATAATCGTTGACGTTTCTTCAATTCCGCCTGAATAGACACTAAGGCACGATTGGCTTGTGCGACATCTAGGTTGGTAATCGCTCCAACTAAGTGCGGTAAGTCCGCAAATAGGTTCGCCATCCCCCCACCTTTGTAGTCGATCAAGAGAAACGCCACTTCATATGGATGGAAATTCACCGCTAATGAAGCAATATATGACTGTAAGGTTTCAGATTTTCCAGAACCTGTTGTCCCTGCCATTAGTCCGTGAGGTCCATGCGCTTTTTCATGTAAATTCAACATTAATAATTCATCACGGCCACGTAGCCCTAATGGTACTGCCATTGTTTGGTACGTATCATTCGTTGCCCAACGATGGTTCATATCTAATGCTTCTACAGAATCTACACCATACATCTCTAGGAATGTGACACTATCTGGAATCGCGTTTCGTAATGTTTGAACATGCGTCACTTGAGCCAAGTCTCTTGCGAATTGTTCTTTGGCTTCAGTTGATAGCTTCTCAAAAGTCACAAACGGTTTATCCATATATTCTCCATTATGCAGGCGTAATGTTCCTTGACGATTCCCTTTGAAATCCACAACAGTGTTTACATGTTCTGGTAAGCTTTCAATCACATCTTCTACAAATAGATAGCTAATTCCAAGATGTGATAAATCTTCATTGATAAACTCCATAATATTATGGTCTAGCATTAGCGATAAATCCGTAATCACAAATACATAATGAGGAGTAAAAGTTAGTTGCTTATTAGTTCCTGCTTGTTCAGCCGCTTGTTTGCGTTCTTTGATCATTTGATAGAGCGACGTTAACAATTGATCACGACTACGTTGTTGGTATACAAAACTACGACAATTAAACTGTTGGAGTTTCATATGCGGTAACCAACGACTCCATTCCCACAATGGGAGTTCCTCTTCACGAAACACTGGAACAAATTGCACATCATGGTAACTATGGAAAGTAGCCAACTGAATAATCGCTTGTTGAACTTGCTCAATGACTGTTCGACGAGAGCCAATATATCCTGTTGGGGCCGATAACAAATCATTCGTAATAGGTAAATTTTCCAAGTATTGATAATGAGCCACTAACTCCGTTACTTGGTCACTGATGGCTTCATTGTATTCTGTTAACTCAGATTTTTTATAATCGACTTTAAAACTTGGAATAATTTTCCCTGTTCCTAGACGATACGTTAAAAAGTCAAAGTGATGAGGCGTCTTTTCATAGAGACGTCTATCCGTCACCTTTGCCATTTCCATTACAGTGTCAACATTTGGATAGTGATAATTCAACGCTTCTTCCTGCTCTTTAGATAAGTCATAAAGCTCTTTATATTTCTCATTCAAATATGCTTTATAGTTCTCCATCTTTTTCGCTTTCAGACGTTTATTTTGTTTTTTGTCTGAGAAGAAACTATGGACTGAGGTAATTAAAGTAATCACCGACATCCCCATCATCATAATCATCATCCCGCCATTTCCTGTAAGAAAATGCGTTGCGACCGTAAGCCCAATCATCGCAAGCGGCATGATAATTAATTTTAATAGCGATTGCTTCTGCATATTATCTTCAGTTGGTGGCGCTAAGATGCTCACCACATCATCTGGCTCACGTAAAATGAACCGAGGTGAACGGTGAAAATCACTAGTCTTATCCTCTGGCGTATCTTCAAAATCTAACTGCACAAGAGTTGTTTCAATCGGTTCGATACTAGCGATAAAAACTTTTTGCCCTTGAATTCTAATAAAATAGCCACTCGTAGAAAATAGGTAATCTCCCTCACTCATCTGTGCAGGAGTCGTTACCAACTGCCCATTCAAGAACACTTCTTTCTCGGATACAATTTCATATCCTGTAGCATTTGCTTGAATCAATAATTCCTGGCTTTGAGGAATACTTACTGCATGAATGTCATCCGGACCAATGGTTAAAGGCTCTTTTGTCAGTAACGTTTGTAAGCTATATTGAAAAACAAATAATTCTGCAACAATCTTATTACTGAATGGAAGGCTATGTTTTCCGTTCGTGTAAATACGGTCCGCAAACGACACTTGTCCATTTTTCACGATTAATTTATCTGCAAATGCATTTTCCACAACAAAATCATCGCTTAGATGAGTTCCCACACGGTAAGCTCTCTCTTTTGAAATGTCGTAGATGGTATTATCTATCTTAATTAAACAAATCATTTACTGCCTCCGTATTATTTTTCTTTCGTTTTTTGTTGTGCTGGTAAATATTGTTTCTTTAACTCTTCCAATTTACCTTTATAACGGTTAATTTCCTCTGTACGTTTTTCAGATGTTAAGTTTGGATCACGTTGAACGTCATCAATTTTCTTCGTCAAGCTGTACATTAATAATTGTGGGTCATCTAAATAACTTGCAATATCCATTGCTTCATCTACTTTATTTTGACCAATCAGTACCCAATATCTTAGGTAATCTTCGTTTGTTTGTGCTGTAATTTTTCCAAGCACTTCTTTTTGTTCATTCGTTAGTGATTCTGTCATAATCACTGAATATGCAACAATATACTTATCTTCGGCAGAAAGAGATTTACTGTCGATTGATTTTACATTCGTTACCACTTGTGAATAGTCTTTTTGAATAAACGATAAACGAAGGTTTGCGATTTGATTTTGCTTTGGTTGTACCACAAACAAATTGAAAGCCAGCACGGCTGCCAATACTACTGCAATGACACCTGATAAAATCCCCACCAATTTCCACACAAAAAGTTTTCGTTGAGGTACGCGCACCATTTCTTTGGCAACACGTTCTCTTTCATAGTCTAGATGCTCTTGCATTTTTTCTAGCACTTCTGAAATCGATTGAGCTGCAATAATCTCTTCACAGAATTTATGGCCTTTGTAAAATTCTAATTTCCCTTGAGATAATTCTGTAAACTTAGATTTTGAATCTAGCGTTGCTACAATCATTGATTGGTACTGCTTCAAAAATTCATCTTCAGACAATCCTTCATAAGGAGGTACTTGTCCTTTAATTCCGCGAAAAACAATTTTTGCGATTCCATCTTGTGTAAACACTACATTTTCTGGCGAAAGTGAGTATGTATATACACTTGCCTCTAATGGCGTAAATAATTTCCCTACATTAATTAAGTAGCGAAGACGTTCTTCTAATGGTAATGGATAGATTTTTTCGAATTCTTGAGTATTTGCTGTATCCGCAAGAATCATATAAGAACTTTCAACTTCTTCAATAGTCAATGGAACAGCTTCTGGAAAGGCCACTTGCAACAGCGTTAATGCCATAGCTACATTCCCTTTGAATTCTTCCTTTGTAACTTCAACACTTCTCACGTTTATTCTCTCTCTTTCTATAAAGTTTCTACGATTAATTGGACTCCATCACGTAAAGTTCCAACATCTTCAATGCGTTGCAACGCTGTTAGGACTACTCCTTTATCATGTACACGGATACTAGGACTAACAACATTCAATTCTAATTGATAAGCTTGTGCGACAATATGTAATAATTCCTTCATGCTAATGCCTACTGGAACTCGTAAATCATATTGTCCATATGCAAACTTTCTTAAATCTAACGTTAAATTAATATACATATTATGCATGATGTGTTTTCCTTTTCTTCAAAAATTGATAAATCGATATCCCGCTCATTAATAATCCTAATGCAATGAATCCAACCATTGTTAATGGCGACGTCTTTTCTTCTGGTCTTAACTTCACTCCCTTATTAGGAGTAGTTGCTGACTGCGTTAAGAAGAATTGATCCGTTTCAATCGGATTTAGTTTTTGAGAGTCTGTCGATAAAAAAAGAAGAGCCTTATCTTGCGTTTCAGATAATGACTCTTCTGCCTGTTGTTTTGAAATCATTTGAGACAAAGAGGCATCAAACAGTTGTTTCAGTGTTATGTCTTGTTCGAAATAAGTTTGCTCATTTACATTCGTTTGGACAGGAACATCCACATTGATTTTTAACGAACCATCTTGAGCCCATACTTTGCCCGTGAGGACAACCATCATGCCAAGTACAATCATTATGACTTGACTGATTTTTTTCATTGTCTACTCCTTATTTTGTTGTTGATAATGTAGCATGCTTCCAACAAATCCAATTACTCCAATAACAGAAATTGCTGCTGTTGAAATCCATGCTGTTGGTTGCTGATTAATTACTGCATGTAACATATTTTCTGCAGGAACGAATGGTGTTAAATACGCTAATACTGGTGAAACATTTCCATAATACGTATCAAATAATTGTCCGAGTGCAATAACGTAAATGACGATAAAGCCTAAACTAATTAATAATCCATAGGCTTTTAGCCATGACATTAACGCATGGTGCATGAAAATAGCACTTACAGCGATCAGAATTGCCATTCCGATGAGTGCAAATAATTGCTCAGCTGGTAAACTCAATTTCACACCTACCACAATACTTACTAAGGCGCCAATGCCTGCTCCAACACCTGCTAATAAAGCTAAAGGTAAGAGATGTGATTTTGATTCATTAGATAGATAACGATTTGTGTCCAGTAATTGCCAATTGCCGTGTTGTAACATGTATACAAATGCAAGAGTCATCATTGCGATAATCAATACCATTAAGACTCCTGTACGATTATCCGTATGTTGACGTGAAGTGTCTGCTCCGCGTCCGTCTGCTAATGTTCCATCAATTGGATGAGATAGGTAATCATAGACTAATGTATTTGTATTGTTTCCAGACTCTGTATTAGACATTACTTTCGTAAATTCGTTCAAGAATGCCGTGTTCGATTCGAATTCTTTGTTCATCACTTTGTCCATTGATTCGACAGCGTTCTTGTACTCAGTCCCTTTTGTTTCGAGAGTTTTCACCTCATCGTTTAATCGGCTATATTCTTTTCGAATAGTTTCAGCCACTTGTTGATGAGACTTTGTGTTATCCATCAATGTACGACTTGCTAACATAAGCGTTGATAAGTCTTTGTTCATTGATAGACTCACACCTGTTAAATCAGTGTTATCACGTTTTTCTGAATCTACAAAAATCGGTTTACTTTCAAGAGTTTCTTTAACTTTTTGAGTTTCCGTCACGATTCTTGTAATTTCAGCATTTACATCCTGCATTAACTTTTGATAAGCATTCATATTTTTCTTTAAAGTAGCTACATCCGTTGAAAGTGTCGCAACTCGTGTGTTCAACTCTTCTGGAATCACAAGTTTTTCTTTAATATCACTTGTTAATGTATTCGTTACTAGATCAACTAAGATTTCGTCTAGATTTTCAAATGCCAACTGCGCATATAATGAATCTCCCGCTGGCTGTTTAGGATTTGCTCCATTATTTGAATATAAGTCTAATCCATAAACTGCCTTCACTTGACCTGCAAAATCAAGATACGCTTTTACATCATTAAACACGGCTGTAGAAATTTCTCCTAAGAATGCTTTAGAATCTGTGAAAACAGTACGTGCATCACTACCGCTATACGTTCTTTGGATTGCTTGAGAACTAGTATTCACCGTTAGAGTTGCTCCATCTAGCGGAGTTAATGTATCGAATTTTTTAGGAGTCGCATTCCCTGAAGCTTGATAATTATTAAAAGCTTCAATGACTTTATTGGATTGTTGAATACTACTATTTAATGAAGCAATATTATTTAATAATGCTTGTTTTTGTTCATCACTAAGATGAGCAATTGATTCTTCCGTCACAACATTGATTTTCGATAAGATTGGCGCAAACCAACTATCGCTTGCGACCGATCCACCATTGTATTTCAATTCATAATCTACACGTAATTGTTTTGCAGAGGTACTATACCCTGAAGTCACTTCCACAGAACTACCATTTTGTGAGAATGTGGCTCCTTGACCATTAATGCGTAAACTTTGAACACTGTAACGACTATCAATGGCTAAAGAGATTTTCTTAATGTTCCCAGCAATATCATTCACCGCAATCTGTCCAGAAATCACTTTGTTTTTAATGTCATTTTCCTTGTTGCTAACAAAAGTATCTTGGTTGCTTGTTTGTGTGGTTGCTGATGGATTTAGTTTTTGAATAAAATGAACCGTATTTTTTAGAAACTGTTTATCTGCTGCTGATAATGTCATTCGATCAATAGTCGCATCATCATAAAGCGTCATCTGTTGAGCGCTTGAAATAAACTTCTTATCAATATTATTACGTAACTCCGAAACCATTAACCCTAGTGTTTTCTTCGTTTGGTTACTATTATCAGCAAGCGAGTCTGCTACTGCTTGCTTGATTTTTGCTTTATAGGTTGTATTTAAATAAGTACTAATTTCTTCGTTTTTCTTCTTAATATCCTCAACGAATTCATTCAGACGTTTGTTTAACTCATTTGAGTTTGCTAAGACTTGATTCAAATCTTGTCCGTTGCTTAATTCTGGAAGCTTTTGTCCATTTACTTCTTGCATAATTTTCAACGGATCCGTAACTGTCATGCTAGAAATGCCTTTATCATAAACTGCTAATTCACTTTCTCGTTTAGCAATCGATTGAGCCCATGCATCTTGCAACTCTTTAATTTTAGCAATTTCATTTTCATATGTTTTATCTACAGAAATAATTTGTGTGAACGATGCATTTGAATTCTGAATGATTGTATTAAATCCATTCATCACTTCTGCTGCATTATTCGATGAACTAGAAATCCCTTTAAATTCTTGAGAATATTGCATCAACGGTTCTAAAAGCCCAGTTTGAAATTGGTCAACCGTATCTCCTTGATTTTTTACGACTCCAGAAACTTGTTTCTGTGCATTTTTCAAGTTGGCGATTACGCTACTAAAATAAATGCGAATAAGATCTTGGTTAAATGCTTGTTTTAATGACGATACTGCCTCTTCTGCTTGTTTCACTAAAACTTGTTTATCGGCATTTACTTTATATTGGAACAATGCACGTTTTGGGGCTGTTGCTTCTAACGAAAGGGCGTCTTGTGAAAAATGACTTGGTAAAATAACCATCACTTGATAGTTCCCATTTTCTAACCCTTTTTCAGCTGTCGAACGAGACACCGTTTCAACTTTGTACGGAGTTGTTTTTGCAAAGGAATCAATTAAGATGTTTGCAACTGTTACTTTGTCTCCATTATAGTTTGTCCCACTGTCTTCATTCACAACTGCAATAGTGACATCACTTTTAGCTGTTTGCGAGTCTTGAACTGACGTCGAACGATTTGTATTTTGTGGTTTCACCACTCCGAATAATGATAATAATAATACCGCTATTAAAAGAACTCCTGAAAACAGGAAGACTTTCTTATGTTTCATTTTCTTCTCCCTTCAATTTTTTTAAAAGAAAAAGGCGGGATGCTCTCCCACCTTCTTAGGATAGATGGTCTATCCATTTTCCATTAGTTTAATCCGAATTTTTGAGATAAAGCTTGGTCATGCTCTTCCATTGCACGAGCAGCTCCAACTAACTGAACGTTGATTTGTTCTAATAATTCAGCAAATTCTTTTACTTTTGGTTTTAATTCGTTAAATTGTCTATCAAAACCTTGGAAAGCTTGTCCTTCCCATTCAGCTGCTAATGTTTGTTGTAAAGCTGATAGGTTAGATAAAATTCCATTTACTTCGTTTGAAGCTTTGCTATATTCACGAGCACGTGTTTGTAACGTCTCTGGAGAAACTTTAATTTGTCCCATTTTAATGAACTCCTTCAGTTATAATATTGATTTTTGTTACATTTCGATAGTACCATATTCACAAATAATTAGCAATATAAAAATAAAAACTTCACGTCGTGTATCAACGTTATTTCTAGTAATATGTACTCTCATTAATTTGAAATACTATCTAAAAATGTATATTACTATTAGATAATTCTTTCCAGCTTTCGTTTTCTTGGGCAATACCTTTTTGTATCGCTTCAGAAAAATTACCTTTAACATCCTTATCTACAGCATTTTTAATATGTACTATTTCAGTATATGTTTTTTTTGAATATTGAGCATACTCTTTAGCCACTTGATATTTTAATCTATTACGTTTTCCCAATTTCGCGGGTGCATAAAACGATCTTATCACCTGCCTTTCTAAGGATTTTTCTACCTCGAGTAATATTTCACTAGTATATTGTACTGCTTCTCCCATTAAATTTTGATAAGCATTTTCGACTGTCTCCCAAACTTGAGTTGCTAGCGACCCTATTTCCATTCTATCCCTCATCTTCTAATCTATGAATTTCTATTTGTAAATCTTCCATCTCTTCTGATTTCTTTCGAAACTTTGTCTTATACTCCAGTTGGATTTTTTCAGATTCTCTGTCTAATAAGTTTAGAGTTCTATAAAATTTTTCATCATTCGCTTCATAATATAATTGGAATAATTGACTCATTTTTTCGTAGTCCACTACTTGATCTTCATTATTCTTTAATCCCTGCACTGAAACCTGATATTTTTGTTCTAACATATTAGCAAGTTCTCTTCTGAAAGAATTAACTCTTCTTGTTTTTTCTTCTATTTTAGATAATTCTTTTTTCTCCTCATTTTTTAGCTCATCAATTTCAGCACAGATTTTTCTTAACCTACTCTGTAAATTCCCCTTTTGGTCCATATTTTATCTCTATCCTTCGACAAATAAACTAGATAACTCTTGATCTTTTTCAACTAATTCTGCAATACCATCATCAATTAGCCTTCTTAACGTATCAAAAGATTCTGCAATTTCAAGAGCCGTTTGTATTTTTTTATTACTGAACTCTTCAATATCACCAACAATAGAGTCATAATGAACTCCTTGTTCATAATACACTGCCTTTACTTCCTCAGCTGATAATTTAAAATTAGCTGGAACCATGGAAAGTTCTTTATATATTTCATTCGCTTTCTGGCTTCCTTTTGTTTGAGAGCGTTTAAACGATTCTATAGCTACATTATTAGCTTTCACAATCTCTCCGGATAATAATTGAGCCTGAAGCGCATCCAAATAAATCCACTGACTTTTTGTCACCCCAGATATACCTTCTCGACTAGAACTAATAAATTGCCTTTTTTTATCTGTAACTCTACTCAGGCCAAATTCGATTGCTAAAATCCTCTCTAATTCAGCAACTTGAGCAGGATCATTAACTATTGCATCTAATCCATGGCCTCCAGAATTTTCTAGAGTGATCTTTTCCCCTAAATAAACGCCCCCAGCTAAAGACGAAAGCTGGAGAAGATCGCCTTCTGTATTAATGCGAAGAACACGGCCTGTAAAACTCTCCATCTCCTTCTCTATATCTTGAATATTTTTCACTACTCTTTCATCATCTTTGAGAGATGTTAACTTAACATATAAAGGAGCAGGATTATATACTATTGTCATTCTTGCATTATATTTTAATGCTACTCGCTGAGCAACATTACCTCCTAGAGAATGCCCGGTAAGAATTAAATTTTCCGCCCCATACTTTTCAGCCATCTTTTCATAAAAAGTATAAGCATTATCATAGTGGTATCCAAAACCACGTCCAATACTATAAATATCTGTTAAACCATCCTTTATGAAATCTCCATCTGGATTTGTGCCAGTATACGATACAACCACTTTCCCAGTATTTTTGTCTTTGAACGCTGTTCCACTAGTTCCGGTGGAGGGATCATAGAAATCATCAATATATTCTAAATTACTAGGTATTTCTTTTCGAAAATTTACCTCAGCTAATAATTCTTCAGATTCTGTTTTCCCTGAATCATGTACTCTGATGTTCTCAACTTGATACGTCAAATTAGAGGCATCTAACGTTGAAATCTGACTAGCTTTTAGTCTTTCTATACTCATCATTTCCTCCCTGTTCTAATCTGAGACTGTTTCTATAAAAAGAAGCCCGTCGCCATTTTTCACCATAATCGAATAATAATATCCGCGATTACTATTACTTCCGCCTAACGATACACTCAGCGAATCCGAGTCCCCTAACTCTAAAAAGGAATTAATGATTTCATTTGTTACTTTGTAGCGTAGTTCAAAATCACCATTCATCATATTATAGGACTTTTCTTGTAAATCTAACTTTGATAATATATCCCGATTTAAGGTCAATTTCTCAAATAAGAAGCCTCGGTACGGCCAATATGCTGCATCTGCTTCATTTGCGAATTGATACTTCCCATCTTGATACTGAAAGTTCGCTTCAAAGATTTTTTCTCTACTTTTGTTTTCAACCTTTGAGATAGTGCCAATAATAGGATCACCTTTACTTGTAGCTACTAATTCAACATGTATGATATAAGCTCCATCTTTAAAAGATTGTTTTATCTTAAACCCATCCGGAAATTGCTCAAACAAATCCTCTAATTTATTTGTTGGATACACGCGGCTCATTTCTGTTCCGATACGCTTTTCTAAATACGCACGATTATTTCTTGGATTACATCCAAATGACATAAAGATAATTCCTCCCATTATACAAGCATAAAATATTTTCTTAAACTTCATCATTACTCCTCACTTTATGAGCTCTTTATTTATATTAAATATTATCACACTTCAAAAAAAACACAATATTTTTTCGTATTTACTGAAAAGCTATTTTATTTTCACGAGAAAATTGTGATCACTATAAAATCTTAGTAGTATACTGAAAATATTGTTAGCTAAATTATATCATTTGCTGTTCATTCATTCGATAGTTTTCCTAACAAAAACAGCTCAAAAGCATTCTAACTTTTGAGCTGTCCAGTATTTTTTCTAAATGCAGTTGATTAACCTCTTAATTTGCCGTTTTGGCCAAGATTTTCGGCTTTAATTTCTTGAATAATGATATGAATGTGTTCTGTTGGAGCGCCAGTGTGTTTAGAAACCACTTCTGTCACTTCTTTGACAAGGGCTTCTTTTTGTTCACGGCTTCTTCCTTCGATCATTTCAACATGAATAAATGGCATGGTTGTGCCTCCCTTCGCTTAAACTAGTTTATATAGTTGCTCTTTCGTTCTATTCTACTCCTAAATGGGTGGAAATACTAGGTGTGGTGCTGGAAATGCCTCACACCCTGTGGAGTTGTTCTCGCATAGGTCACTTGCGCTCGGGTGCATCACCATATTTATACGCAACCGCTTCGACGCAGTGGTTTATTGACATTCTTTTCATCACTCGTGATTCAAGAATGTCTAATAAACTTTGCGGGCGAAATACTACGAAGCAGAATGACTTCACACTGTGAAATCATTCTTGGCTTCTGTCTTTCTGCCTCACACCCTGTGTAGTCGGGTTCGAAAAAGCAGAAACGACGTCCACTTCCCGAAACGTCCGCAGAACGTTTCACGTTCCTTCCGGCGTTCCGGTCCAGTGATTCGTTTCTAACCGCTTTTTCTCACACCCTGTATTTTTCTATTAAAGTCTTCATGGTTTTGTTTGAAAAGAGCACGGTTAGGATGGCGGTATTCAATGGGAGCGAAATCATATTTTTCAGGATTCGCAGTGGCATGAAAGCGGCGAAGGCTTTCCCTGTCATCATATACACCCAGATTGAATTCAAGCCGATGTTACAGAAGAGGGTGACGAGTAATACTGCTAGTCCGATTTGTTCCCATCTAAGTAGTCTCTTATATAAGAAGTATCCGTAGATGAGTCCTCCGACAAGGGCTGTGAAGGTGTATCCGATGAAGAATTGTCCACTCTCTCCGCGGAAGAAGTTCCCGAGGATATCGACTAGGATTCCCACAAGCGCCGCACGCCACGGTCCAAGCATGACCCCTGCAATGGCCGCCCCGATAAATCCGAAGCCGATTTGTACGTAGAGGCCGAATTTAATCGCCGGCAACATTTCCATCACAAGACGAATGGCTACGACCATCGCCATCACTGTAATATCCAGTGTTCTTTTTCGATTGTATTTCTTTGTATTTTCCATATTAGCATCTCCTTTAATTGTAAAGAGTTGCTCCATTTAACTACTTCTATTTCTAGTGTTGTGTAAATGCAGCGAATGCGACTAAATTACCGCAATGTTTCCATTTTCGTCCCAGTGGCAACATTCCATCCTCCGGGCACTTAACGCAATAAAGTCTACTCTGATTTTTAGGTTCTAGAAAATTTAGTTCCTACTTTCCATGAATCTCCTTTCTTACTCTTGGTTAGAATACCTGTCCTTTCTTGGGACGTCAAGCAAACAATATTTTAATGCTGTTGAAGGGGCCAAACCTGAATGAAAACTTGCTTCCAATTATTTTCATAACTTTTATTAAATATTTCACTTAAAATTTATATAATGGTTAAGATTGATACCGTTTTCGCTAACGTGTATAATATTATTAACTCTCTTTACAAATAGAAAGGTTAGACAATGAGCAATGAACGTTATTTAATGATGGAATCCGATATTAAGAGCTTATCGTTTCAATTGGAATCCATCACAAAATCTAAATATGACAGCGACTGGCATAGCACGCTCCATACGCATCCGTTTACGGAATTATTTTACGTTGTCGATGGAAAAGGCGAGTTTAATATTCAAGGCCAACGTTTTCCTGTAAAAGCAAACGACTTTGTCATTATCAATCCGCAAGTAGAACATACAGAATTATCTTCTCCGGATGAACCGCTGGAATATATCGTGTTGGGAATTCGAGGACTCTCCTTCTCGAACTTAACGCCTGTCTCAGAAGGCGGACATCCATTTTCATTCTTCAACTTGCGAGATGAGCAAAAAGACATCTTGCGTTATTTGAATGCGATGGTACAAGAGGCCACTTCTCAACAGATGAGCTATGAATTAGTGTGCCACAATTTACTAGAAATCTTATTAATTAAAATCTTGCGTCACCAACATTTCGATCTTGAAGTCGGCAAGCAAAGCAAGGCGACAAAGGATATTTCGTTTATCAAACACTACTTAGAAACGTACTATCACGAAAGTATCCAACTAGAAGACCTCGCTTCGATGACGCACTTAAGCCGATTCTATATTTCTCACAGCTTTAAGAAAGAAATCGGCATGTCTCCGATGGAATATCTCATTGACATTCGTATTAAAGAGAGTAAAATCTTACTACGAACAACCAATTACTCGATTTCACAGGTGGCGGATATTGTTGGGTTCACGACTCCAACGTATTTCTCAAAACAATTCCGTAAGAGCACGGGGATTTCGCCAACGGATTATCGAGAACAATTCCAAGGAGTTAAACCATGATTAGACAACCTAAGCGCGATGAGAGACGACAAATCATCCTGCTGATCGAACTGATTATGCAAGATATGGAACTGCCGATTCTGGAACATACGAGCCCGGAAATGCTCTACGCGATGCTAGAAGAAGCCATGCTCGACGACCAGTTTCGCTACGGACTAAAGAACACGCTTGTGTATATTCATGAAGGCAAAGTCGCTGGGGCCATCTTCGGCTACCACGGACACTTAGAAGACGCGATTGACGACCCGTTCCACCGATTGTACGAGGATTACAATATCGAGCATCAAATCCCGCTCTACGAGGATAAGGAGACGATGCCAGGCGAATGGTACATCGATATTTTAGCGGTCTATCCAGAATATCGTCGTCATGGAATCGGCCGTAAATTGTTGGTCGAAATAGAAAACTTAGCGCGCCAACAAGGGGCCACCAAAATCGCCCTCAACTGCGAGAAGGACAATACGAAGGCCTACAAATTATACGAAAAACTAGGCTACACGCCTGAAAGTGAACGCGTACTGAGCGGTCATCCGTATTACCATATGACAAAAGCCTTATAAAAAATCTCTCTCTGGACGAAATCGTTCAAAGAGAGATTTATAAAATGTAACTTATATGTTACATTTTGCTTTTTCAAAACGAAAAGAGACTCGAACTTTCGAGTCTCTTATTTTTGCTTATTTCGTAAATAACGTTTAACCACAACGGTGACGCATATCAGCAAACAGATTACAAGAATCAATGGATCTTTCTTCACGAGAAAACCATACGCACCCATGACTAAAATGATGAACACATATAGAATATCAAAAAGCACGCTCCCACTTCCTTTAGCATAATCTTTCTTTCGCTTCTATTATAACGCTAAACAAAATAATAACTAGACTAATTTTCTAAAAATGTACTTTATTTAAAACAAAAAGAGACTCGAAATTTCGAGTCTCTTATTTTTGCTTCTATGATTATTTTACATAGGCTTGACGAAGGTTGATGGTACGTCCGAATGGAAGTACTTCGAATCCTTCTACGTTTTCAGCAAGTAAGTAACTTTGGCTTGCTTGGTAGATTGGAGCGACAACCGCATCATCCATCACGATTTTTTCTGCCGCAATCATTTGTTTGTAACGTTCTGCTGGCTTCGTTGCGTATGTTGTTTTCACTTCAGCAACGGCTTTATCGTAGGCTTCGCTTGAGTAGTTCGCGAAGTTGATTCCGCCACCTGTTACGTATTGTTCTAAGAAGTTCACTGGGTCTTGATAGTCAGGTGCCCATGTTCCGAAGAAGAAGTCGAAATCATCTGCACGTTGTAATTCAAGACGGTTTTTCAATGGAACTGATTTAATGTTCAATGTAACGCCTGGTAAGTTCTTTTGGATTTGCGCTTGTAAATATTCGCCGACCACTTTCGCACTACCTGCATCTGACGTTAATAATGTCACTTCGATTGTGTCCATGCCTAACTCTTGTTTAGCCTGTGCTAATTCTTTTTGCGCCTCTTCTACATTGTAGCTGAGTAAGCCGCCGCGGTCTTCCACGTAATCTTTACCAGTTTCTGGATTTTCAGCAAATCCTTTTGGAACAAGACCATTTGAAACGATTGAGCCGTCTTTTAACACGTTGTTAACAAGAGCTGCTTTATCGTAAGCCATCGCGATTGCACGACGGAAGTGTTTGTTTCCTGTGATTTTACGTTCAACGTTGAAACTCATGTATCCCATTGTTGCCTTTGGAATCGCATGGTACGTTGGTTGACCTTTATATTGATCCACGAATTGTTCGCTGATTGTTGTGTATTGGACTTGTTTTCCGTCAAATAATTGAACAGAAGTCGCTACTTCTTTTGATACGTTCACTGTTACGTTTTGTAATTGAACGTTCGCTGCATCCCAGTAGCCGTCGTTCTTCACAAGTTTCCAAGAAAGTTCAGAACCTGTCCAACCTTCTAATTTGAACGGTCCGTTTGTCACGATTGAATCTGCTGAAGAGCCGTATCCATCGCCTTTTTCTTTTGCCACTTTTTCAGATTGTGGTAAGAAACGTGACCCTGTTAATAATTTTGGTAAATATGGTGCAGGATTTTCAAGCGTGATTTCTAATGTTTTCTCATCAATCGCTTTAACCCCTAATTCTTCTGTAGATAATTCCCCTGAACGAATTTTCTTCGCGTTCTTGAACACGTCAGCTGATTGCGCTACGTGTCCTTCTTTAGGGTCTACTAATTTACGGTAAGTGTAAACGAAGTCGCCCGCTGTTACAGGAGTTCCGTCAGACCATTTTGCATCACGTAATTTAAACGTATATACAAGGCCGTCCGCACTCACAGTTGGCTCCTCTGCTGCCATTCCTAATTCAACTTTATTGTCTTTAGCGACACGGTATAATCCTTCGAAAATTTGTCCTAACATATCTGAGCTCGGAACATCATCGTAGTCCGCGCTATCTAATGTTGCTAATTCTCCAAATGTTGTAATCGTTAAACTTTGTTGATTACTTGCTGTCGATGTTGAATTGCCACCACATGCAGCCAAACCTAAAGAAACAAGTAGTGTTGTCATTAATAATTTGGTTGATTTTTTCATAACAATTCTCCTTTGTGGTATAATCCATCGCCTTTGCGATAGATACATCATAGCATGGATACCCTACCCACCAAAATTTAATGCCTAGGATGTGAGGCAGAAAGACAGAAGACAAAAACGGATTCACAGTGTGAACCCGTTTTGCTTCGTCGTCTTTCGTCCGCAAAGTTTATTAGACTTTCTTGAATCACGAGTGATGAAAAGAAAGTCAATAAACCACTGCGAAGAGCGCTCAGAAATGGAACGTTGGACTCGAACGCCGGAAGGAACGTGAAACGTTCTGCGGACG